>NZ_JBGWAB010000040.1:0-57488 GCF_041862025.1 Streptomyces sp. AB3(2024) | reverse complement strand
GGGGCCGGCGCCGCGCAGCCGGGCGCGTACGACCCGAACGCCATGACCAGCGTGGTGCCCCCGAACGGCGGCAGCGACGCCACCACCGTGCTGCCCAGCACCGGCGCCCCGGGCGCGCCCGGCGGCGCCCCGGACCCGACCTCCGTCATGCCCCCCGTGCAGCGGCCCGACAGCCCGCACCCGTGGGAGTCGCAGATGCGGGCCGCCCGGGACCGCAACGAGCAGACGCAGATGCACTACCTCGACCCGAGCGAGGACCCGCTGCGCCGCCGCCCCCAGCGGCAGGCCCCGCCGCCCCCGCAGCACCAGCCCCGGCCGCCGCAGCAGCAGTACCCGCAGCAGCCTCCGCAGCAGCAGCCGCCCCAGTACCGCCCGGCACCTTCGCCGCAGCAGTACCAGCAGCCGCAGCAATATCAGCAGCCGCAGTACCAGCAGCCCCAGCAGCAGTACCAGCCCCAGCAGTACCAGCAGCCGCAGCAGCCCCAATACCAGCCGCCGCAGCCGCCTCCGCAGCAGCAGCGGCCCCAGGCGCAGGCCCGGCCGCAGGCACCCCAGCAGCAGCGGCCCCCGCGCGAGCCTCGTGAACCGCGCGAGCCCCGCCGCCGCAGCGCCAACCCGGTCCGTATCCCCGGCCTCGGCTGCCTCAAGGGCTGCCTGGTCATGATCCTGCTGCTGTTCATCGGCGGCTGGCTGGTCTGGGAGCTCACCCCGCTCCAGGAATGGGTCGGCACCGGCAAGAACTGGTGGGACCAGGTGTGGAGCTGGGGCAGCGACGCCGTCGACTTCGTCACCTCGATCGGGGACTCGGTGGGCGGCGGCGGTGGCACTCCCTGACACCCCCCGGAAGGCTCCCGTAGCGCCGACTTCGTGGATTTGTCGACATCCAGGACGTGATTTCGCCCCCAGAAGTGAAGGTCGCCGCGATCCGGAGCCTCCAACCCCCATTCGGCCGCGTAGCTTTGTCGCGTACTCCAGCCGCTGAGGGAGCAGTCGTGGCACGGAAGATCGGCAGCCGGTACACCGCGCACCAGATCCTGGGGCGGGGCAGCGCGGGCACGGTGTGGCTCGGCGAGGGGCCCGACGGGCCCGTCGCCGTCAAACTGCTGCGCGAGGACCTCGCCTCCGACCAGGAACTGGTCGGACGCTTCGTCCAGGAGCGCAGTGCGCTGCTCGGGCTGGAGCACCCCCACGTCGTGTCCGTCCGCGACCTCGTCGTCGACGGCAACGACCTCGCCCTGGTCATGGACCTCGTCCGCGGCACGGACCTGCGCACGCGCCTCGACCGCGAGCGGCGGCTCGCCCCCGAGGCGGCCGTGGCCATCGTCGCCGACGTCGCCGACGCCCTCGCCGCCGCCCACGCGGCCGGGGTCGTCCACCGGGACGTCAAACCGGAGAACGTCCTCCTCGACATGCAGGGCCCCCTCGGGCCGGGCGGCGCCCACCCCGCGCTGCTCACCGACTTCGGCGTGGCCAAGCTCATCGACTCCCCCCGGCGGGCCACCGGGGGCCGGGCCACCGCGCCGACCACCCGGATCATCGGGACGCCGGACTACCTCGCGCCGGAGATAGTGGAAGGCCTGCCCCCGCGGGCGGCCGTCGACATATACGCCCTGGCCACCGTGCTGTACGAGCTGCTCGCCGGGTTCACCCCCTTCGGCGGGGGCCATCCGGGCGCGGTGCTGCGCCGGCACGTGACCGAGACGGTGGTGCCGCTGCCGGGGATCCCCGACGAGCTGTGGCAGCTCATGGTCCAGTGCCTGGCCAAGGCCCCCGCCTCGCGGCTGCGGGCCTCGGAGCTGTCCGTCCGGCTGCGGGAGCTGCTGCCGCTGCTGGCCGGGATGCCGCCGCTGGACGTGGACGAGCCGGACGACGCGGAAGCGGAGCCGGAGCCCTCGG
Source organism: Streptomyces sp. AB3(2024) (assembly GCF_041862025.1). NCBI lineage: Bacteria > Bacillati > Actinomycetota > Actinomycetes > Kitasatosporales > Streptomycetaceae > Streptomyces > Streptomyces sp. AB3(2024). The sequence goes on along the minus strand of NZ_JBGWAB010000040.1, from coordinate 55,592 downwards.
AGGAACCGGCGGCCGACCCCGTACGCCGGCGGGGCGTGGTCCCGCTGGTACCGGGTTCCGCGACGGACTCCAACCGGGACACCCACACCTCCATGCGCGTGCCGGCCCCCGACGAGCTGGCCGGCGGCGCCCTGGGCACCGCCCGCGTCCCGCGTCCGGCCGGCGGCCACCGCCCGGGCTCAGCCCGGCACCGGGCCGAGGCCGCGCGCAAGCGGCGCCTGGTGCTCTCGGCGTCGGCGCTGGCGCTGGCCGCCGCGGTGGGCGTGGGGAGCTGGCTCGCGGTGTCGGGCGGCGAGGACCCCGCACCGCCGAAGCAGGACGGCAAGCACTCCGCCCCGGCACCCCGCTAGGGCCGCCCCGGCACGCCGCCGGCTCCGTCCCGGCCCTCGCCGGCCCCGTCCGGGGCCCGGCCGCCGGGTGGGCTACGCGGTGGCGAGTTCCGGGTGCCAGCGCCGGGCGACCTCCGGATGCGCGCGGACCCAGCCCTTGAGCTCGTTGCGCCCGTACTCCGCGTGCAGCGGGTTCGAGGCGTCCTGGGCGATGCCCGGCGCCCCGCGCAGGTAGTCCCCGGGGACGGTCTCCACGACCGCGTCCAGCCGGGGGTTGTAGAAGAACGGCACCGAGTACCGCTCCACCGCGCCCGGCGGGCTGACCACCCGGTGGTCGGTGGCCCGCAGGTACCCCTCGGTGGCGATCTCCAGCAGCTCGCCCAGGTTGACGACGAAGGCCCCCGGCAGTGGCGGGATGTCGACGTACGCACCGTCCCGGACCACCTGGAGCCCGCCCACCGAGTCCTGCAGGAGCAGCGTCAGGAACCCGTAGTCCTTGTGCGCGCCCACCCCCTGGTCGGCGCCCGACGGGGCGGACCCGGGGTAGCGGATCAGCTTCGTGTGCAGGTGGGGGCGGTCCGCGAAGGCCGCGTCGAAGAAGTCGGCGGGGGCGCCGATCGAGGCGAGCAGCTCCCGGAGCAGCCGGTGCGCCACCGCCGCCAGCCGCGTCTGCCAGTCCAGGACCACCTCCCGCAGCTCCGGCAGCGCCGCCGGCCACTGGTTGGGACCCTCCAGCCACAGGTACGCCGGGTCGTCCGGCCCCAGCACCGGAGCCGGCCGCTCCGCGCCGACGTCGAGCTGGTCGCGCCAGTCGGAGGAGCCGCCCGTCAGCTCGTGCCCGATCCGGGTGTAGCCCCGGAAGTGCGGGGAGTTCAGATTGCTCACCGCGAGCCGGTCCGCCTCAGGCAGCGCGAAGAACGCCCTGGTCAGCTCCAGGATCCGGGCGGTTTCGGACTCGCCTATGCCGTGCCCCGTCAGGTACAGGAAGCCGGTGTCCCGGGCGGCGGCGTGCAACTGCTTGAGGAAGTCGGCCCGCTCGGCCGGGTCGTCCGCCCGGGAGAGGTCGATGACCGCGAGCGACGACGAGGAAGAGGGGGAGGCGGGGAGCGTGGCGGAAGAAGAAGAGGAGGAGGGATGCGCGGACGGCATGACGGCTCCGTTTCGGATGTCACGGGGTCCTGTGCCCCAGAGATGGCGGGGCAGCGGATGGCAACGCGCCGCCGGCAGGGATGGCGCCGGGGCGGCGGGGCCGCGTACAGGACCGAAGTCGGATCGGGGTGGATCAGGCTCGTGCGAGGTCCGGCGGCAGACAGCTCGTGGTGGTGACACGCATGTGGTCCACATGGCGGCGCTTCACGAGGAGAACGGTCATACGGTGAGGGTACGCCCGTACCCACCCCTCTCCGTACGGGTTGATCCGGCCTGGCCGGAGAGTGCCGTCCGGGGACCGGCTACGCTGGACCCGTGGCAGTCGTCGATGTTTCCGAAGAGCTGAAGTCCCTCTCCTCGACCATGGGGTCGATCGAGGCCGTCCTGGACCTCGACAAGCTGAGGGCAGATATCGCCGTGCTCGAGGAGCAGGCCGCCGCGCCGTCCCTGTGGGACGACCCGGAAGCCGCCCAGAAGATCACGAGCAAGCTTTCGCACCTCCAGGCGGAGGTCCGCAAGACCGAGTCCCTGCGCGGCCGCATCGACGACCTCGCGGTGCTGTTCGAGCTCGCCCAGGAGATGGACGACGCGGACACCCTCGCCGAGGCCGAGACCGAGCTCGTCTCCGTCCGCAAGGCGCTGGACGAGATGGAGGTCCGCACCCTGCTCTCCGGCGAGTACGCCGAGCGCGAGGCGCTGGTCAACATCCGCGCCGAGGCCGGCGGCGTCGACGCCTCCGACTTCGCCGAGCGCCTCCAGCGCATGTACCTGCGCTGGGCCGAGCGGCACGGCTACTCCACCGAGATCTACGAGACCTCGTACGCGGAAGAGGCCGGCATCAAGTCGACCACCTTCGTCGTCAAGGCCCCGTACGCCTACGGCACCCTCTCCGTCGAGCAGGGCACCCACCGCCTCGTGCGCATCTCGCCCTTCGACAACCAGGGCCGCCGCCAGACCTCCTTCGCGGGCGTCGAGGTCCTCCCGGTCGTCGAGACCAGCGACCACGTCGAGATCGACGAGGCCGAGCTGCGCGTGGACGTGTACCGCGCCTCCGGCCCCGGCGGCCAGGGCGTCAACACGACCGACTCGGCCGTGCGCATCACGCACCTCCCGACCGGCATCGTCGTCTCCTGCCAGAACGAGCGTTCGCAGATCCAGAACAAGGCGAGCGCGATGAACGTCCTCCAGGCCAAGCTGCTGGAGCGGCGCCGCCAGGAGGAGAAGGACAAGATGGACGCCCTCAAGGACGGCGGCAGCTCCTGGGGCAACCAGATGCGCTCCTACGTCCTGCACCCGTACCAGATGGTCAAGGACCTGCGCACGGAGTTCGAGGTCGGCAACCCGCAGGCGGTCCTCGACGGCGAGATCGACGGCTTCCTGGAGGCCGGCATCCGCTGGCGCAAGCAGCAGGAGCAGAGCGCGTAACGCGTGACGCCCGGAACGAGCGAAGGGCCCGGACACCCTCAGGTGTCCGGGCCCTTCGTCCTTACGTGTGATCGGGACGCGGCGTCGGCTACGCGGTCCGAGCCACCAACGCCAGTGCCGCCACCAGCGCCACCAGAAGCGCGATGAGCGTCACCGGATTCAGCCCGGCGAAGGGACCCTCCTGCTGGAGGCGCTCCCGGTTCGCCCGGCACACAGGGCATCGGCCCTGGCTCACGGGTGCCGCGCAGTTCGCGCACACGAGCCGGTCATATGTCATGCGCTCCTCCTCTCGTCCCCTTCGTTAACGGCGTGGGGACCGAGTCCGTTCCCCCTACCACTGTGCCAGCTCCGCCGACATTCGGCGCGGCCCGTCCTGGCAATCGCGAAACCGCACCGCCGAGAGCCGGGATATATCGGGCAAGTGTGGATGCCGGGTCCACACCTCGCGCCCGGTCGCGTATGGTCACGCACACCTACTCCCGGCGACCGTGGTGCACCCGTGATCCGATTCGACAACGTCTCCAAGTCCTACCCGAAGCAGAACCGTCCCGCACTCAGAGACGTCTCCCTGGACATCGCCAAGGGCGAGTTCGTCTTCCTGGTCGGCTCCTCCGGCTCCGGCAAGTCCACGTTCCTGCGGCTGGTCCTGCGCGAGGAACGGGCGAGCCACGGTCAGGTGCACGTCCTGGGCAAGGACCTCGCGAAGCTCTCCAACTGGAAGGTCCCGCACATGCGGCGCCAGCTGGGGACCGTTTTCCAGGACTTCCGTCTCCTGCCCAACAAGACGGTGGCCGAGAACGTCGCCTTCGCGCAGGAGGTGATCGGCAAACCGCGCGGCGAGATCCGCAAGGCCGTCCCGCAGGTGCTGGAGCTGGTCGGCCTCGGCGGCAAGGAAGGGCGGATGCCGGGTGAGCTCTCCGGCGGTGAGCAGCAGCGCGTCGCCATCGCCCGCGCCTTCGTCAACCGGCCCGCCCTGCTGATCGCGGACGAGCCGACGGGCAACCTCGACCCGCAGACCTCGGTCGGGATCATGAAGCTGCTGGACCGGATCAACCGGACCGGCACCACCGTGATCATGGCGACGCACGACCAGCAGATCGTCGACCAGATGCGCAAGCGCGTCATCGAACTCGAACAGGGCCGACTCGTGCGCGACCAGTCGCGCGGCGTCTACGGCTACCAGCACTGAAAGGTCCCCAGACGCCATGCGCGCCCAGTTCGTCATGTCGGAGATCGGCGTCGGCCTCCGCCGCAATCTCACCATGACCTTCGCGGTCATCATCTCCGTGGCCCTGTCGCTGGCCCTCTTCGGGGGCTCCCTCCTCATGCGCGACCAGGTCAGCGCGATGAAGGGGTTCTGGTACGACAAGGTCAACGTCACCGTCTACCTCTGCACCAAGAACGACGCCATCGACGCGGCCGGAGCCCCCGCCGCCGGGGCGCCCGCCGCGGGCGGCGGCAAGCCCTGCTCCAAGGGGGCCGTGACCCCCGAGCAGAAGCAGGGCATCGAGACCGAGCTCAAGAAGATGGCCCTCGTCCAGACGGTCATGTACGAGTCCTCGGACGAGGCCTACAAGCACTACAAGGAACGCTTCGGGCACACGGCGCTCGCCTCGGTGGTCACCCCGGACCAGATGCCCGACTCCTTCCGGGTCAAGCTGCGCAACCCGGAGAAGTACGCGGTGATCACCTCGGCCTTCGCGGGCCGCGACGGGGTCCAGTCGGTCGCCGACCAGAGCAGCGAGCTCGACAACCTCTTCGCCCTGCTCGGCACCCTCAACTGGGCGGCGCTCGGCATCATGCTGATCATGCTGATCGTGGCCCTGCTGCTGATCGTCAACACGGTGCGCGTCTCGGCGTTCAGCCGTCGGCGGGAGACCGGCATCATGCGCCTGGTGGGCGCCTCCGGCTTCTACATCCAGGTGCCGTTCATCATGGAGGCGGCCGTGGCCGGCCTCATCGGCGCGGGCCTCGCCTGCGGCATGCTCGGCGCGGGCCAGTACTTCGTCATCGACCACGGCATCGCGCTCCGCGACAAGCTCCAGCTGATCAACTTCATCGGCTGGGACGCGGTCCTCACCAAGCTCCCCCTGGTCCTGGTGATCGGCCTCCTGATGCCCTCCCTCGCGGCGTTCGTGGCGTTGCGCAAGTATCTGAAAGTGTGATGAGCGCCCCGCTCCCGGTCCGGCCAACCAGCCGTACCGCGGCGGGGCTTGTCCTAGACTCGGCGCCATGCCGGGTCTGCCCGCTCTCTGTCTCCGGCCCCGCGACCTGCGTCGCGGGGCCGTTCTGACGTTGCTCTTCCTCGCCTCCGTGGGTGCCGGGGCGGGCACCGGCTCCTGGGCGCCGAAGGAAACGGAGGACGCCCGGCCGCTCGCCCTCACCGGTACTCCCTTACCCGTCCCGCGCCAGAGCGGGACCGCGGACCGGGAGGCCGTCGCGCGCGCCGCCGCCGAGGCCGTCGCCGAGGGCAAGTCCGGCAAGAAGGCCGCCCAGGAGGTGGTCAGCCGCAGCGGCGACCGCTGGGGCACCGTCTACGACCAGGGTGAGTACGCGGCCTTCGCCGAGGACCTCGACGGCCGCTGGACCGGGGTCGGCCTCTGGGCCGGGCGCCACCACGACGGCGTGATCGAGGTCGAACGGGTCCAGCCCGACAGCCCCGCCGCCCGGGCCGGGCTGCGCGCCGGGGACCGGCTGCTGAGCGTGGACGGCCGCGGCGTGACCGGGCTCGCCGTGGCCGAGGTGGTGGCGCTGCTGCGCGGCGAGGCCGGCACCCCGGCGGTGCTCGGCCTCAGCCGGGACGGCGCCGGCCTCACCGAGACCCTCCGGCGGGAGCGGCTGCGCGTCGACCCGGTGACCGTGCGCAGGCTCGCGGACGGCATCACCGTGATCAAGGTGGCCTCCTTCACCCGGGGTTCGGGGGAGCGGGTGCGCGAAGCCGTCCGCGCGGCCCCGCCCGGCGCCGGGGTGATGCTGGACCTGCGCGGCAACCCGGGCGGTCTGGTCACGGAGGCGGTGACGGCGGCCTCCGCGTTCCTGGACGGCGGGCTCGTGGCGACGTACGACGTACGGGGCTCCGAGCGCGCCCTGTACGCCGCCCCGGGCGGGGACACGGTCCGTCCCCTGGTGGCCCTGGTCGACGGCGGCACGATGAGCGCGGCCGAGCTGGTCACGGGCGCCCTCCAGGACCGGGGCCGGGCCGTCACCGTCGGCTCCCGCACCTTCGGCAAGGGATCGGTGCAGATGCCCACCGAGCTCCCGGACGGTTCGGTGGCGGAGCTGACGGTGGGCACGTACCGCACCCCGGCCGGCCGCAGCCTCGACGGCGGGGGCATCACCCCCGACCTGACGGCGGCGGGGGACGGCGCGGAGGAGCGGGCGCGGAAGGTATTGGGTGGCACCGGGGTGGGTCCGTAGTGCGAAAATGACCGCACTATGGCTAAGGAAAAAGGGCGCAAGCTGATCGCCCAGAACAAGAAGGCGCGGCACGACTACACGATCATCGACACCTACGAGTGCGGGATCGTGCTCACGGGCACCGAGGTCAAGTCCCTGCGCCAGGGCCGGGCCTCGCTGGTGGACGGCTTCGTGTCGGTCGAGGGCCGCGAGGTGTGGATGTACAACGTCCACGTGCCGGAGTACAGCCAGGGCACCTGGACCAACCACAGCGCGCGGCGCAAGCGCAAGCTCCTCATGCACCGGGAGGAGATCGACAAGCTGGAGCGCAAGGCGGACGAGTCGGGCCACACCGTCGTGCCGCTGGCCCTGTACTTCAAGGACGGCCGCGCGAAGGTGGAGATCGCGCTGGCGAGGGGCAAGAAGGAGTACGACAAGCGGCAGACCCTTCGGGAGAAGCAGGACACCCGCGAGACGAACCGTGCCATCTCGGCGATCCGGCGCAAGCAGCGGGGCACGGTTTAATCTTCTGGCACGCGGTGGTCCACTTCGCGTACCATGGCGTCAGCGCCTCCCGCTCGCGGGTGGTGCCGTTGAAAACAAAACATGGGGATGATCGGTTTCGACAGCGGATGTCGATGCAGGGGAAGCGAGCCGAGGAAGCGGCAATGATCTCGCTAACCACATGTCGCAAACAATAATCGCCAACTCCAAGAGCGATAACTCCCGCTTCACCCTCGCTGCCTAATAACAGTGAGCTGAAGCCTCTGTGAGGAGCGTCAGCCCGGAAGTGGTCCCGGTCCGGATCCTGGCGTCAACTAGGGATCTAAACCTCTAGCCCCGGTCACGGGGGTTGGAGGGAAATCAAACAGTGACTGAGCCCGTCGGAGACTTGTCCGTGTGATCTCCGGGGCTGAGAAAAGCGCAGCGGACTGCGCTCGGAGAAGCCCTGCTTCTGCACCGTTGGACGCGGGTTCGATTCCCGCCATCTCCACCACCCCATGTAAGCCTCTGACCTGCGAAGACACCCGCAGGTCAGAGGCTTTTTTCATGCCCTGGGGGCACGGTGGGGGCACGGTTGCCGTCTCCGGAAGCCGGCGAGGTGCTCCAGGTCACCTTCCGCGGCTCGACCGGCGGACCGCTACTTCATGGCGGACGGGCCGGAGAAGTCCTCCGGCAGTGCATCCATCAGAAGTTCATCGACCGGTTCTCCAAGCCAGAACCCCGACTTCCGCAGACGGCCGGACTGCTTGAACCCGGCCTTCTCGTACGCGGTGATCCCGGCCGTGTCGGGTTCCAGGACCTTGAGCCACACCGTGCGCAGCGCGCCGAGGTGGAAGGCCCAGTCCAGCGTCAGGCGGGTCGCCTCCTCCGCGTACCCCTTGCCCCGCTCCTCGGGCGCCACCAGGATCACGTACTCGGCCGTCCTCACGAACGTGTTCACGATGAGGGTGGTGATGCCGACCGGGGTCATGTCGTCGAGGCGGACCACCTCGAACTGCGGGTAGTTGTGGTTGCCGCGCTGGCCGGACCATCCGCCTTCGCGTACCTCCCACGCCTGCGGGAATTGGTTGCCATACCCCAGGATCGTCCCTGGGTCGTTCTCCCATCGGTGGTACTCGGGCAGCATCTCGCGGCGGGGCTGGCCGAGGCCGAGCCGGTCACCGCGCAGCAGGATCTGCGGATCGCTCACGGAGAGCTCCTCTCCGGGCCCTTGCGCTCGGGGCCCGGTCCGTCCGGGGTGTAGGTCACGACGTACAGGGAGGTGTCGGCAGGCTCCTCCACCGGCTGCCCCGCAGCATCTTCTATCCAGGCGTGCAGCCGGACCGGATCGGTCGCGACGCCGTGGCGCCACTCGGCGCGGCGCCCGGAGGCGGCCAGCAGCAGCGCCCCGGCGGCGGACTGCTCCAGGCAGGCCCAGCGTGCAGGCATGAGGCGGGAGGCCCACCGTACGGCGCGGACGGCATGACGGACCTGGGTTTCACCGGCCGGGGGCAGAGACCTGCCGATGCTCGCCAGTCGTACGAGGCGGTGGAACTTGGCTCCCTGCGGTCCCGCCGTGCCGACGACGGCCGTGGCCAGCAGGGCGGGCAGGGCCGCCAGTCGCCAGAGCAGGGGGGCGTACGGGGGCGGGGTGAGGGTCGCCTCGACCTCGATCGTGCCCCAGGACGGCGCCTCGTGCGGGTGGTGGATCACGATGGTGTCGCCGGGGAAGTCGATGTTCCAGGGAAGTGCCGGCCGCAGGTGGGTGCGCCCGGTCTCGTAGTTGACGAGGACGGCGACGGCCGGGAAGACGACGGCCACTGAGGAAGGTGCGCTCACCGGGCCACCTCGCTGACTGGAGCCCATACGGTCGGGGTGGGGGCCGCCACGGCGCCGAGCCGCATCTCCGCCGTCAGTGCGGCGAGAATCGGTGGCCAGACCGACTCGACACCGAGGGCAAGCCGGTGGATCGCTGCCCGCAGCGGTCCGGGATCGATCAGGCCCCTCTCGGCCAGTTGCCCGTCGGCGAGCGCCAGGAGGGGAGAAAGGTTCTCCCGGACTCCACGGTGGAAGTCCCCGGCGAACACCCCTTTCGTAGCCCTCGACCGGTGAGCATCCGGGAGGAGAGGTCCGATCGCGTCCACGAGCAGCGGCTTGTGTCGACGCACCGTGAACCGCTCGGCGGCGGGTACAGAGACCACGGCGTCCAGCAGGGCCCCGTCGAAGTAGGGATTGCTCAGCTCGATGCCGAGGGCAGCAGCGAGCTGAACGTCCTGATGGGTCGCGTGCGCTGCGCCGCGTACGTCGGCAAAGAGCGCGGCGTCCGCACCGTTGGGGTGGGAGGGGGCCTCGGCAGCAGGGGCCAGAAGCCAGGCCGGCCGTTCCAGCCACGGGCGGGCCAACCCTCTTGTGTCCCGGCGGAGCGCGGAGCGCAGCAGCGGCCACGGGCTGACCCTGCGCAGCTGGGCCCAGGCCATCGCATCGTGTCCCAGACGCACCATCCGGCCGCGCCGTGCCAGATCGGCGAGATGGGTCGGGGGAGCCATGAACAGGTTGTCGCCGCCGTCGCCGGTCAGGTGGCAGGTCGCCCCCTGAGCCGCGACGCTCAGCAACTGCTCGGACAGCATCGACCACAGCCCCGAGGACGGCGCTGGTTCGTCGGTCGGGGGAAGCGCCGTGGTGGTGGGGGCGAACGGGAGATGGGCTCGGCCCAGGGGAAAGTGCAGATGCTCGATCGATGGGTGGCGGAGCTGCCGGGCGTACTTCATGTCTCCACCCCAGGTCACCCCCTCGGGGTGAGCGGTCAAAGCCAGCACTCGACCGTGCTGGGCGGCGAGCACCGCCACGGTCGTGGAGTCGGTGCCCGCCAGGTCTGCCGAGACCGCGACGCCGTCGACCCGCGCCTGAACGCCATCGGCCAGCAGCTCCGACACCAGCGACACAGCTTCTTCGTACGACCGGCGCGAGGGCTGCCACCACGGCGTCACCGAGGCTGCGCCCTCCTGCGTCAACGTCATCAGGTGACCGGCCGGGACCGGTACCACCCCGGCCCACGAGCTGCGACCGGGCAGCGGGTTCTGCTTGTCCGCCAGGAACACCCCCAGCCACTCGGTATCGACCTGCCGGCCGACGAGACCGGCGAGGGCACGGGAGCTGGAGCCCCACACCGTCCCGTCCGCCGTGCTCACCCGGTAGAGCGGACAGCCCCCTGCCGGATCGGTAAGGATCTCCACCTCGTTCCGGCCCCGGCGGTGCCGGACCACGGTGTAAGAACCGGCCCACAGGCCGGCTGCGCTCGCGAGGTCCCGCGCCGACATGGCTCGCTCCAGCTCTACCCCACCGGCGCCGCACGGGCCGAGGACGGCGAGCTGGACACCGTCGCGCTGCACCGTCTTGGCCGTCCGTTCCGGGATCGGTCCGACAACCCACAGGGGCGGGTCGGACCAGACCAGGTGAGCCCCCTCAGGAACAGGCGCACCCGATGAACCTCCTCCGAACCAAAGCACGTGTTCACCCCTCCATGTAGCCGGACAGGAAGTGGGGGGGGGGGGGGGGGGGGGGGGGGGGGGGCGGGGGGGGGGGCCCCCCGGGCGCCGCCGCGGGGCGGCGGGGGTTTCTTGTTGTGGTATGTATTTTGTAACTCTGTTGTTTTTTTTTTTTTTTGTTTTGTTTTTCTCTCCCCAACCTTTTTAACGAAAACTAAAAAAATTGAGGTTTACCCCCATAGTTTGCGGGGTCCGGGGGGGGGCGCCCCCGGGCGGGGGCCCGCCACCGTGCGCTGCTCCTCAGCCGTTCAGCGGCGCGTGGCCTAGCTGTACGGCGTCTGCTTGCTCTCAACCGAGCTGGACGTGTTGCCCTTCGTGAGGGTCGCCGCGTCGCCGAGGTCGATCACCTCGGGCCGTTCCGCGACACTCTTCGGTGCCTTCTGTTCATCGGCCTGTGCCATGTCGTTCCTCCTCTCCGTCAGCCGCAGGGCTGGAACAACCCCCGCTACCTGCCGAGTGGCCGCTAGTGCGGGGGAGTCTTAGTTGCGTCGGCGGGTGCTCCCCGTCACCTGCCGCGGCTGAGTCTCGGCTCTCGTCCATGTCCGACGGCCGAGGGCTACAGGACGGGGTCGGCGTCCGGGGCGGTGGCGGCGATGTCCGGGTGGTGCAGGTCCTCAGCGACCTCTTGGTGGCCGATCAACCCGAGCAGCCATGGCATGCTCCAACTGCACCGATGCCGCGCACAGGCGAGGGCCAGAGTGGTAACGGGGTTTGTGACGCCCTCTGTGCGGGTGTTCGTCATGACAACGAAGCTACGGATCAACCAAGTTGGGCCTCAACGTTCTTGCGGAAACTTGCGCACGGTCACCCGAGGCTGTCGATGGCAGCCGTGATCAGGGAACGGGCCGACGCGCCGTAGACGGCTTGTCCGGCCAGCTCTCCGAAGGCCTTCGCGTAAAGGGAAATCTCGCCCGGCGAGGTGAGGGTGACGCGTGCGGACAGCAACTCGATGCCCACTTGGATTTCGTCGTAGATGGTGAAGCTTTCCAGCGTCCACAGCGGGCGCTCGGCTCCGGTCGGCAGAATCCCGAAGGAAACCCAGGGGAAGGTCGTGACCTCCAGGAGGCTGCCGAGTTGCTCGGCCGCAGTGGAGGCAGGGGCGATACCTGAATGGAGGACCGATTCCTCCACGAGCAGCGCGAAGCGGTGGCGACCGTCCCGGATGACGTGTGATCGGGCCACGCGTGCAGCTGCCGCTTCGTCGATGTCCGTCGCGGTCTGGTGAAAGGTGCCGTAGGCGCTCAGGACAGCCCGTGCGTAGCTCTCGGTCTGGAGCAGCCCGGGTACCACGTTGGAGCAGTACACCCGGAAGGATCGCGTTCGCTCGAAGAGGGGGACGACCTCCTCCTGGAGGTGCCGGAGGCCGGCGCGGTTCAGCCTCTTCCACTGGACGTACATGGAGTCGGCGCTGCGGGCAGCGGCGATCAGGTCAGGGGCCTGGTCGGGGGCCCCGCAGGCCTGGCACCAGGCGCGCACGTCGGCATCGGTGGGGGCTGCTTTCGCATGCTCGATGCGGGAGGTCTTCGCCGGGTGCCAGCCGCAGGCGATGGACAACTCGTGCCCGGCCAGCCCGGCGTCCAGCCGCAGGTCTCGCAGTCTGGTGGCGAGAGCGACACGAGCGGCCTGGACGCTGGACAGGGGCGAGGGCATCGATGGAGATCCGGACTTACCTGGGGCGGTCAGACCTTGTAGTCGTCGAACGGTACGGCACGCTTCCAAACCGTCTCGAACGCAGTCGCGCACAGGTCGGCTACACGCGGATCATCACACATCTCCCCGCCTGCGGAGCCCCCGTTGCCGGTGAAGTGATTCCACCGGATGACGCGGTCATCGATGAGCCAGAAGTCATTCCCGGGCAGGGCGATATCCGAAGCCTGGCGACGGGGGAGGTAGCGCAGCTGTTCCCCGGCGGCAATGTTGACCGGGGCGCCGACGTGACCGTACCGGGCGTAGTCGCTCAGTGGCTCGGACAGGATCCTCGCCCTTCGAACCTGCACCCCTCTCGCCACCGTCCGGCGGACCAGGCTGACCCAGGGGCGCCAGTAATCAGAGTCGGGGTCCGTCTCGCGCTCCCCGGTGCGAAGCCAATCCGCGAAGCCCTGGGATTCGTGTGCCACGCCGTACGCGTCGCGCATCTCCAAGTGCACGGCTGAGTGCTTGGCTGAATCGAGCAGTTCGTCAAAGCTCGGTACCGGCACGTCGTTCTGCGGCATCGCACGCCTCCCTCAAGATCGACACCATGCGGGCGGGAATCCGGATCACTGCCTCGCTGTCGGGGATCGTGCCGGTCTCCAGGCACTCGGCCCGGGTCGCCTCGTCGGCCTTCCACCCCTGCAAGACCACGTCGGCGTTGTTCTCATCCACCCATACCGTCGGACACTGGCCCGTGTCCGTGTTCGGGTCGATCCCCATGAACCGTAGCGGCATGTTCGCCTCCTGCGTCGAGCCGATTGCGAGATCTTGCGTGTAGCTCACCCAACCAGCGAGACGATGCGCGAGGCCATATCAATGCCGAAGTTGGCCGCATCCCGCTGTACCGAAGGCCTGAGGGCCACACCACTCCGCCGTGCCAGGGCGCTGGCGGCAAGGGGGGGCATGAGATCACCCGTGGGCCCTGCTGAAGTTCATCAAGGACTTGGCTCTGCGCTGGGCCTTCATGATCACTGTGTTCTACGCCCTCTTCCGCGGCCTTCCGAATGCCAAGGTCCGACGCGAGCTGGATCCCCCGGCCTGGACCCATCCGCTGCAGCGCTGGGGAAAGACGTTGATCTGGACGGCCGGTTTGGAGCGCAGGTTCCGGACGACGGCCATCCTCGTGTTGGGAGCGCACCAGTGCGGGGTCACCCACCGGGCGCAGAAGACCCCCTGGGGGCCATCGGCGGCCGACATGGTCGAAAGGACCCTGGCGAGCGCTGAGCTTGCAGTGCTGAATGCGTGGAGGCGCTGGCCGAGGCGTGCAGAGCGGTCGAAGGGGCACCGGAAGGACGCGCTGCGAAACCATGCCGGTCTGGTCGCAGCTGCGATCAGGAAGGAGGCGCTTCGTCTTGATGGGCCAGACCGAGACGAGGCCCTGGAACGGTTGGCCGACCTGCTCCTCACGATCGCGAACCGATACTCCAAGGGGCAGCTGGGCGCTCTGCTGCCGAGCGGTGACCTTCAAGAGCTGACGCCCGTTCGGCATCGCGAGGGCCGGCAAACGGTCCTGATGGTCGGCGGCGTCGTTGCCGTGACAGGACGGGGTGGCCACCGTTGCCGGAACTGCTCTCGCGGGCCTGGTCATGTGGGCCACTGGTAGGCGTCGAGGGTGGCACGAGACTGGAGAGGCATTCGATCTCTTCCGGCCGAGATGAGTGCGCCCGGAAGTATCTGCCGACGGGCGTGATCTCCGTGGCTTCGTTGCCGTCGATGCAGGCGGCGCGGTTCAGCCGGTTATCCGGGCGGCGGCCTTCGGCTTTCCCGTGCGGTCCGAGCCGGTGGGCGCGTGCGCTGTCAGTCCGCATAGTGGTAGCGGGCCTTGACGATCTTCACTTCCTTGTCGTCGGCCCGGTAGACGAGGCGGTGCTCGTCGTCGATCCGGCGGGACCAGTAGCCCGTCAGGTCGCCCTTGAGGGGTTCGGGCTTTCCGATGCCCGCGAACGGAGACCGTTGGATCTCGCCGATCAGGCGGGTGATCCGCCTGGCCATCCTGCGGTCCGCCCCGAGCCGGAACAGGAAGTCCTCCCAGGCGTCCGGGTCGAAGTGGACGCTCCTCACTCCTCACCGGCCAGGGCTTGGAGCTCCTCCATGCTCTTCGTGACGCTCGCGATCCCTTCCCTGTCCCGAGCGACGGCCTCCATCAGCCGGCGGGCGTTTGCGGGAGAGCGCAGCAGGTAGACCGTTTCCTGCCAGGAGTCGTAGTCGGCGGCCGACATGAGGACCGCGTCCCCGTTCTTGGAGCTGATGCGCACGGGCACGTGGTCGTCGTTGACGCGCTCGATGAGGGGGAACAGGGTCTTGCGTGCCTCGCTGGCGCTTATGGGCATCTGCCGCCTCCACTCGTGATGGTACGACCTTATGGTACTGGTGTTGTACCGGAATGTGGTACAGGTCCTGCTGTAGGGGCCCTGGACGGGGGCAGGCCCCTCAGCCGGGGGCGATCGAGGGGGCGTACGGCTGGGAGAGCCGCAGGGGCGAGGAGTCGGCGGCCAGGGCGGGTGCCGTCGGCACCAGACAGGAGGCGGTGACGGCCGCGACGAAGAGGGCGGCCGAGACGGAACGGGAAGCAGGCAAGGGGGGTTCCTCCGCGAAGGGAAGGTGCTGGGAAGACCCCCCGGTTATTGCGGATCGCGCGAGGCGGTCGTGAGTACCACGCGGGTACGGTCACTCGGGCGCCGAACAAAGAGGGCAGACAGGGCAGCCATGGCCGGGAGGGCGTACGCGGTCGTCGTCCCCAGGTGGTCGACGGCCAGACCGGCCGTGGCCGAGCCGACGGCGATGCCCGCCAGGATCGCGGTGACCGCAAGGGTCATGCCCTCGTTGAGGCGGCCCTCGGGCGTCAGGGCGTGCACGCGGGACATGGCCGTCACCATCACCGGGGCCGTGGCCGTCCCCGCCAGCAGCAGCGCCCCCGCCAGCAGAGGCAGCGAACCCGTGGCCGCCGCGGCCCAGGGCAGCGTCATCGCGCAGGCCAGGCCGGCCAGGCAGGCCCGCAGGCTCCGGGGCCGCAGGGTCCCGTAGAGCAGTCCGGCCGCGCAGGAGCCCGCCGCCTGGAGCGCCAGCACGGGGCCGCTCGCGGCGCCGAGCCCCCGCCCGGAGAGGTGGGCGACCGAGGTGACCTCCATCGACCCGAACACCACCCCGGTGGCGAGGAACAGGGCGAGCAGCGGGAACAGCGTGCGCACCGGAGAGGGCCCGCGGACGGACCGGCGCCCGGCCGGCGGAGGCTCCGTGGCGCGGTGCGCGGTGAAGACGAGCATGCCGGTGAGGAGCAGCACCGCCCCGGTGAGGGTGCCCGCCTCGGGGAAGGCGGAGGTGCACAGCAGGGCCGCGAGGACCGGGCCCAGCATGTAGCAGAGCTCGTCGGCCGCCTGCTCGAAGGACATCGCCGCGTGGTGCGCCTCCCGGGGCAGCAGATGGGTCCAGCGGGCCCGGGACATGCCGCCGATGTTGGGGGTCGTCGCGGTGGCCGCGTAGGAGGCGAACAGGGTCCAGGCGGGGGCTCCGGTGCGCACGCACACGACCAGGCAGAGCGATCCGAGGACCGCGATCACGGTCGCCGGCACCGCGATCCGGGCCTGGCCGTGGCGGTCGACCAGCCGGGCCGTCCACGGCGCGACCACGGCGGTGGCGGCCAGTCCGGTTGCGGTGACCGCGCCGGCGAGGGCGTACGAGCCGCGCTGTCCGGCGATCATCATGACCGCGCTGATCCCGAACATGCCCATGGGGAGGCGGGCGAGGAGGTTCCCGGCGGTGAAGCCGCGGGTGCCGGGGAGGGCGAAGAGACGGGCGTACGGGCCGCGGGAGCGGGCGGGCGAGGGGCGGGCGGGTGCGGGGGTGGAGGCGGGGGCGGCCAGGACCAGGGTGCTGCCGGTCACGGCCATCAGCGGGGTTCTCTGCGGCATGCCCCGATCCTGCGGTCGGGCCCGTGCGGCGGTCCAACACCTGTTCCGGAGCCATTCACGCACCCGTGTTGTCAATCCGCGTTGTTAGTCTCCGCGGGTGAACTCCCGTGACGTCGACCCCCGGCTGCTGCGCGGCTTCCTCGCCGTGGCCGAGGAGCTGCACTTCTCCCGCGCCGCCGCCCGGCTCTACGTCGCCCAGCAGGCCCTGAGCCGCGATGTGCGCCGCCTCGAACGGGCACTGGGCTCCGCGCTGTTCGTCCGCACGACCCGGGCGGTGGAGCTCACCCTCGACGGGGAGCGGCTGGTGCCCCACGCCCGCGAGGTGCTGCGCGCCCACGAGGAGCTGGCCGCCGCCTTCGCCGGTCCGCCCCGGGCCCTGCTCGTCGACGTGAACACCGACGGGCCCGGCACCGGCCGGCGGGTGCTGGAGCACGCCCGCGAACTCGCCCCCGGCTGCGAGCTGATGGCCCGCTTCGAGAGCGGGCTCACCCACGCCGCCGCCGAGATCGCCGCCGGCCGGCTCGACGTCTCCTTCGGGTACGCGGCCGGGCTGGCCCCCGGGCTGTGCTCCCGGCTCGCCCACCGGCCCGTCCGCTACGAACCGCTCGCCGTACTGCTGCCCGAGGACCACCCCCTGGCCGCCCGCGCCGAGGTGCCGCTGGCCGCGCTGGCCGGGGAGAGCGTGTACGCGGGCGCCGGGAACCCGCGGACCCTGGAGTGGACCGGGCTGGCCCGCGAGCTGTTCGCCGGGCGGGGCATCGCGCTGGCCCCGCCCGCGCCGGTGGCGGTGGGCAAGGAGGAGTTCGGGCGGGTGATGGCCAAGACCCGCACCCCGGTCCTGGCGACCGTCGACTTCGCAGAACTGCCCGGCTGCGTGAAACGGCCCCTGGTGGACCCCGTACCGCTGTCCCCGCTCGCCCTGGTGTGGCGCCGGGACCTGCGCCATCCCGGTCTGGACGCCCTCCAGCGGGCGGCCGACGGGCTGGCGGCCGCGCACGGCTGGCTGGAAGTACCGCCGGGCAGCTGGCTCCCGGCGGCGCTCACACCGGGCGCCGCCCCCGGGTGAGCGGGAGGTTTCCCGCCGGTCATCCGGTGGGGACCGGGGCCGAAACGGGCCGTTCCTACCGTCGTTCCCACGGACGAGACAGCCGGGGAGGCGTGTGATGACCCGTACCACCGCACCACGCGAGGGGGGCCGCTGGATCCAGCGGTGGGACCCCGAGGACGAGACGTTCTGGCGGGAATCGGGCGAGCGGATCGCCCGCCGCAACCTCCTCTACTCGGTGTTCTCCGAGCACATCGGCTTCTCCATCTGGTCCCTGTGGTCCGTGATGGTGCTCTTCATGGGCCCCGGCTACGGGATCGACCCGGCCGGCAAGTTCTTCCTCATCGCCACCGCCACCTGCGTCGGCGCCCTGGTCCGGATCCCCTACACCTTCGCCGTCGCCCGCTTCGGCGGACGCAACTGGACCGTCGTCAGCGCCCTGCTGCTGCTCGTGCCGACCGTGGCCGCGCTGGTGGGCATGGAGCCCGGCACCGCGTACGGGACCTTCCTGGCCGTGGCCGCGCTCACCGGCGTCGGCGGCGGCAACTTCGCCTCCTCGATGACCAACATCAACGCCTTCTTCCCGCTCCGCAAGAAGGGCTGGGCGCTCGGCCTCAACGCGGGCGGCGGGAACATCGGCGTCCCCGTCGTCCAGCTCGCCGCGCTGCTCGTCATCGCCACCGCCGGGGCCGGACACCCGCGCCTGCTGCTCGCCGCCTACCTCCCGCTGATCGTGGCCGCGGCCGTGCTGGCCCTCGTACGCATGGACAACCTGGCACCCGTGCGCGCCGACGCGGGCGCCGTACGGGAGGCGGCCCGCCGGCCCCACACCTGGATCATGGCCCTCCTCTACGTCGGCACCTTCGGGTCCTTCATCGGCTACGGCTTCGCCTTCGGGCTGGTCCTGCAGACCCAGTTCGGGCGCACCCCGCTCCAGGCCGCCTCGATGACCTTCCTCGGCCCGCTGCTCGGCTCCCTGTCCCGGCCGGTGGGCGGGGCGCTCGCGGACCGGTTCGGCGGGGCGCGGATCACCCTGGCCGCCTTCGTGGCGATGTCCGCGGCCACCGGGGTGGTCGTCCTGGCCTCCGTACGCGAATCCCTGCCCGTGTTCCTGGCCGGCTTCGTCGCCCTCTTCGCGCTCAGCGGGGCCGGCAACGGCTCCACCTACAAGATGATCCCGGGGATCTTCCACGCCGAGGCCCTGGCGCGGGGCCTGGAGGGCGAGGAGGCGGCCGCGTACGGGCGGCGGATCTCCGGGGCCGCCATGGGCCTGATCGGCGCCGTGGGGGCGCTCGGCGGGCTCGGCATCAACCTGGTGTTCCGCCGGGCCTTCCAGGACTCCGGCTCCGGAACGGCCGCCTTCGTCACCTTCCTCGCCTTCTACGCGGCGTGCTGCGCCGTCACCTGGGCGGTATACCTTCGCCGGCCGCGGCAGCAGGCCCCGGCCGCCCCCGGAGCCCCGGGAGCCCCCGGAACCACGGCGAAGGCGCAGCTCACCTCCGTGTGACGCACGCCCGGTGCCGGGTGCGTTACGGCACCGAAATACGGCGGAACCGAGCCTGACACGACCCCTTGACAGGCTCGGTCCCGCGACGTGACACCCGCCCGGACCCCGGGCAACGGCAGCCGAGGCAGGTCACCCACGATGGACGAAGCAACGCACGGCCCCCTGGCGGGCTTCACCATCGGCGTGACCGCCGCCCGGCGCGCCGACGATCTGATCGCCCTGCTGCGCCGGCGCGGCGCGAGCGTGGTGCACGCACCCGCGCTGCGGATCGTTCCCCTCGCCGACGACGGCGAGCTGATGGCCGCCACCAAGGAACTCATCGACTGCCCCCCGGACGCGGTCGTCGCGACCACCGCCATCGGCTTCCGGGGCTGGATCGAGGCCGCCGACGGATGGGGGATCGGCGAGGGCCTGCTGGAGCGGCTGCGCACCGCCGAACTGCTGGCGCGCGGGCCCAAGGTGAAGGGGGCCGTACGGGCCGCGGGGCTGGTGGAGGACTGGTCGCCGGGGTCCGAGTCCCTCGCCGAGGTGCTGGACCGGCTGCTGGCCGACGGGGTCGCCGGGCGGCGGATCGCGCTGCAGCTGCACGGGGAGCCGCTGCCCGGGTTCGTGGAGGCGCTGCGCGCGGGCGGGGCCGAGGTGGTGCCGGTGCCCGTGTACCGGTGGATGCCGCCGCAGGACCTCGCACCGCTGGACCGGCTGCTGGACGCGGTCGCCGTCGGGGCGCTGGACGCCGTCAGCTTCACCTCGGCGCCCGCCGCGGCCTCGCTGCTGTCGCGCGCCGGGGAACGGGGGCTGCGGGAGGCCGTCGTGGAGGCGCTGCGCGGGCCGGTGCTCAGCGCCTGCGTCGGGCCCGTGACGGCGCTGCCGCTCCAGGCCGAGGGCATCCCCACCGTGGCGCCGGAGCGGTTCCGGCTCGGGCCGCTGGTGCAGCTGCTCTGCCAGGAACTCCCCGGCCGGGCGCGGGTGTTGCCGGTCGGGGGGCACCGGCTGGAGATCCGGGGCCGGGCGGTGCTCGTCGACGGCGCGCTGCGGCCGGTGCCGCCCGCCGGGATGGCGCTGCTGACGGCCCTGGCCCGGCGTCCGGGGTGGGTGGTGTCGCGGGCCGAACTGCTGCGGACGCTGCCGGGGGCGGGGCGCGACGAGCACGCCGTGGAGACCGCGATGGCCCGGCTGCGGGCGGCGCTGGGGGCGCCGAAGCTGATCCAGACGGTGGTCAAGCGGGGGTACCGGCTGTCGCTGGACGCCGGGGAGTGCGGAGGCGACGGTTCCGCCCGCTGAGGGGCTGTGCGGGGCCGTGGGGGCCGGTTAGCGTGCTCGGATGATCATTGACGGAGTGGAGATGAGGGGCGTCGCGGTCGACGACGCCGCCGCGCTGGCCGAGGTGGTGGCCCGCAACCGGGAGGCCATGAAGCCCTACGAGCCCTTCCGGCGCGAGGAGTTCTATACGGAGGCGGGCCAGCGGGCCCGGATCGAGGCGCTGCTCGCGGAGCGCGAGTCCGGCCTCACCCTCCCGTTCCTGCTGGTCGCGGGCGGGACCCCGGTCGGCTCGATCAACCTCGGCTCCATCGCCCTCGGCCCCCTGCGCAGCGGCGGCATCGGCTACTGGGTCGACCGGGACTGGCACGGCAAGGGCCTGGCCACCGCCGCCGTCGAGGAGGTCTGCCGGATCGCCCGCGACGAGGTCGGCCTCCACCGGGTCGAGGCCGGGACCCTGCTCGACAACTTCGCCTCCCAGCGGGTCCTGGCCAAGACGGGCTTCACCGAGTTCGGAGTCGCCCCCCGCTACCTCCACATCAACGGCGCCTGGCGCGACCACCGCCTCTTCCAGCGCCTCCTGCACGACGACCCGCCGCCGAGGTGACGCACGGGGTCGCCGCGCCCCGCACGGGGGGTTCCGCAACGCACGTGGCGACGGCACTCTGGGGAGGCGACCCACGGGGGCCCACGGCGACCGAGGCGGTGACCGGCATGTGGTTCGACTCCGGGCGGGTCTGTCTTGACCTGCTGGCCACCTCCACGCCCCACGGGGACGCGGAGGACATCGGTGACACCGACGAGCTGAGGCTGTGGCTGGTCGGCGCCGGACTGGTGCCCGACCGGACCCCGCTCGCCCGCCTCGGGCCCGACTGGGTGGCCGCCTTCCGCGGCCTGCGCGCCGACGTGGGCACCCTCGTACGGGCCGCCCTGGCCGGGGCCGGCCCCGAGGAGGGCGCCCTCGCCCGGGTCAACGCGGCGGCTGCCGGTCCACCCCCGGGTCTGTGTGCCGTACGGGACCGGGAGGGGCACCTGGTACGGGAGCTGTGCGGCGGGGTCGAGTGCGCGGGGCTGCTGGCCGCGGTGGCCCGGGACGCGGTGGAACTCCTCACCGACCCCGGCGACCTGGCCCTGCTGCGCGCCTGCGAGGGCGACGGCTGCGCCCGCGTCTACCTCGACACCTCCCGGGGCCACCGCCGCCGCTGGTGCTCCAGCGAACTGTGCGGCAACCGCGAACGCGTGGCCCGCCACCGCAGGCGGGTGCGGACGGCGGTGGGGGCGGGGGAGGGGGTCGGGGGGAGCGGGGCCTGACCCGGCCCGGAATCAGAGAGGGTTTGGGGGGTTCCCGTCAGTCCCATCGTCTCTCCGCGTCGGGCCGGCCCGTCAAGGGCGCTCCTTCGTCGCGTCGCTTCGCGATGCAATGCCGCGTAGTTAAGCGGTGTTGCATCGCGATGGCCTTCGGCCACCCTTGACCGACCGACCCGCCACGGACATCCGAAGACTGCCGGGAACCCCCCAAAAGAACGGTCCACGGGGAAGAGAGGGAGGGGCGGGCACCTCAGCGAAGCGAGACCCGTCTCCGCCCAAGCCCCCGATCCGGGCCCACAAGTCCTGGCCCCCGGCCCGGGGTGCCCAAACCACCCGACACGACGACCACAGCGTTCAACGGGCCCCACGCGCACCAGATCGCTACGCGCTTCGCCCGGCATGGCGTCCGGCGGCCGTCCGGGGCCGCTACCCGCACGAAACGACGACCAGAGCGCCCTGCGGAGCCCCCGGACGCACCGGATCGCTACGCGCTCCTCATGTCTCGGCGTCTGCGGCCCGTCCTGGGAGGATCCTGGCGGGGCGGTACAGGGATCCCTCCAAGGTCTCGATGTATCCAGCGGGCACGATGTTGCCCACTGCGGTGGTGAATTCGAGGCCGGACGAGTCGCGGATGTAGGCCAGCCGCGCCCACCGCTCGGCTCCGCTGTCCGAGACGTTCTCGTTGACCACAGCCATCAGCTCGCCCTAGGTACCGGACGCGATGTCGCGGACCCGGCGGCCCAGGAGCCGGTGCGGCATGTACTCGTAGCCCTCACTCATGCGACACCGCCTCGAAGGAGTCGAGGAACCGATCCCAGCCGGCCAGAGCACGGTCGAGCAGCTCTGCGGAGGTGTCGGCTGCCTCGATGTCGACGATGAGTCCAGCGTGCGCGTGTCGCCGGTTGGCTATGTCGCCGGAGGTCGGGGCATCGAAGGGAATCCGGTGCATGCAGATCACTCCTCAGTCGCGAGACCGCCTCAGCGGCTACCTCTCTAGAGACGTGACCTACTACAGTCGATCTGGAATGGCTTCGTCAATACATCTCTAGAGATGTGTGTCGGAATGGTTGATGGGGTCGAACGCCGGTCCGTGCGGCGGTCCACCTCTGGCCCTAGGGTGTCTAGAGAGGAGAAGGAGTGATCGGTTCGATGACCAGCCAGGGCAGCACCGGCCAGCCGAAGTACCAGCGGATCGCTGATGCGCTGAGGGCGGCCATCCAGTCGGGCGAATACGGCCCGGGCGACCGCCTGCCGGGTGAGAACGACCTCATGGCCACCTACGGCGTCGCCAGGATGACCGCGCGTCAGGCCCTTGGCGTGCTCCGGAACGAAGGCCTCGCGGAGGCGCGGAAGGGCGCCGGCGTCTTCGTGCGGACGTTCAAGCCGCTGCGGCGCCGAGGCATCGAGCGGCTGGCGCAGGGGCGGTGGGGCTCGGGGCACTCCGTCTGGTCCGCCGACACCGAGGACCGGGAGCTCGTCGTCGACCAGGTCGAGGTACGGGAGGAGGCGGCCGGCCGCGTCGCCGACGCTCTCGGCCTCTCCGCCGGGTCCCGGGTGTGGGTGCGCAGTCGCCGTTTCGTGCTCGACGGCAAGCCCGTCCTCTTCGCGACGTCGTATCTGCCGTCCGACGTGGTCGCCGACTCCGCCATCACACGGGCCGACACCGGCCCTGGCGGAACGTACGCCAGGCTGGCCGAACTGGGTCACGAGCCCGTTCACTTCCGTGAGGAGATCCGCTGCCGGATGCCTTCGGCCGACGAAGCCGAGCGGCTCGCCCTTTCGGTGGGCACGCCGGTCGTCCGGATCGTGCGCACCGCGTTCGCCGAGGGCGGCCGCGCCGTCGAGGTCAACGAGATGACCCTGGACTCCGCCTCCTACGTCTTGGAGTACGAGTTCGAGGCCTAGCCCGCCGCGTCAGACGCCGACGATGTGAACCCGGTCGCCGCACAGCTTCGTCATATCGTCGACGTCCGAGGTCAGGAGGACGACGGGGCGGCGCTGGCGCAAGGCGGCTTCTGCGACAGTCGCGTCGATGGCGTACTTGTGGCCGTGGAGGCCCGCCTCCCGCAGGAGGGCCGACGCGGCACGGGCTTCTTCATCGCCCACGGAGGTGACGCGCACACCGGAGAGGATCCAGTTCAACCGCGCCTTGTCGGTGCGCGCGTGTACGGCCTCGATGATCGTCAACGCGCAGGTCACGACCTCCATGCCACGGCTGCGCGCCTCGGCGACGAGGGCGACCACCGGTTCCTCGTCGTCCAGCAGTTTCGACAGTCCCTCGCTGTCCAGGAGCAAGGCCCCCTCGTGGGTCAGCTTGCGGCGGGCCATTCCCCATCCTCCGCGAAGACCTCGTCGAAGACCCGCCGTGCCGCTTGCTGGGATTCGGGGGACAGGGGACCACGCCGCTGCTCGTAGTCGGCCAGGTATTCGTCCAGGATCCGGCCCCGCAGCTCCCGTTCCACCGCCGCGGTGACGAAGGCGGAGAACTCCCGCTTGCCCACGCGTGCGCGGATGGCCTCGGCCGTGCCTTCGGGCAGCGACAGACTCACTCTGGCCGCAGGGCCCTCGCCGATTCCGTACGTCGTCTCAGACACCCTTCCAAAGTATCAAAGGAGTGGGAAAGCCTCTGTGTGCGGATATCGGCCCCGGACGGCCGCCGGACGCCATGCCGGGCGAAGCGCGTAGCGATCCGACGCGCGTGGGGCCCGTTGGACGCTGTGGTCGTCGTGCCGGGTGGTCTGGCCCGTCCCGGGGGCCGATGGATGTAGGGGGCCGGAATGGGGGACTGGGCGGAGATGGCTCGCGCATCGCTGGGATACCCGTCCCTCGCTCATGAACCCCCAAACCCTCCCTGATCCGGACCAGCCGGGGCCCCGCACCCCCCGACCCCGTCCCGGCGCGCGGAACCGGCGTGCGGACAGGGCCTGGGTTCGCGTACGGTTGACGGTCGCCCATGCACGTCAGAAGGGGGCCTTGGTGGCCGCGCAGAATGCCGCTGTCGACAGCACGGCGGATTCCGTCCGCGATCGGGAGATCGCGGCCGAGCAGACGCATCTCGATCAGGTGTACCGACGCCTTGAGGAGAAGATCCACGAGGCCGAGTTCCTGATGAACGACGCCGCCAAGCGGGGGCAGGTCGGCACGCCCGGCGCCCTCGCCGAGCGCGACGCGCAGGTCTTCCGCGCCGGGATCCACCTCAACCGGCTGAACAACGAGTTCGAGGACTTCCTCTTCGGCCGCATCGACCTCGTCCTCGGCAAGGACGGTGAGCGCGGCCCCGACGGCGCGTTCACCTCCGTCGAGCCCGCCGACGACGCGATCCGCCCCGACCTCACCGCCGAGATCGCCGAGACCCTGCACATCGGGCGGATCGGCGTGCTCGACACCGACTACGCGCCGCTCGTCATCGACTGGCGCGCCCCGGCGGCCGCGCCGTTCTACCGTTCCACCCCCAAGGACCCCGGCCGCGTCGTGCGCCGCCGCGTGATCCGCTCCAAGGGCCGCAAGGTGCTCGGCGTCGAGGACGACCTGATGCGCCCCGAGCTCACCGCCACCCTGGACGGCAAGGAGCTGCCCGCCATCGGCGACGGCGCCCTGATGGCCGCGCTCGGGCGGGCCCGTACGCACTCCATGCGGGACATCGTCTCCTCCATCCAGGCCGAGCAGGACCTGGTGATCCGCGCTCCCGCCGCCTCCGTCGCGGAGGTCGCCGGCGGGCCCGGCACCGGGAAGACGGCCGTCGCCCTGCACCGGGCCGCGTACCTGCTCTACCAGGACCGCCGCCGCTACTCCGGCGGCATCCTGATCGTCTCCCCGACACCGCTGCTCGTCGCCTACACCGAGGGCGTCCTGCCCTCCCTCGGCGAGGAGGGCCAGGTCGCCATCCGCGCGCTGGGCTCCCTCGTCGACGGGGCCGAGGCCACGACGTACGACGACCCGCCGGTGGCGCGGATCAAGGGCTCCTCCCGGATGCTCAAGGTGCTCCGCAAGGCCGTGCGCGGCGCGCTGGAGCTCGGGAACGCGCCCGAGCGGCTGCGCGTCGTGGCCTTCGGGCGGCGCCAGGAGCTGGAGGCCCCCGAGCTCGACCGGATCCGCCAGACCGTGCTCAGCGGCACGGCCCCGGTGAACCTGCTGCGCCCGCGCGCCCGCAGGCTGCTGCTCGACGCCCTCTACGCGAAGTCCGGCCAGTCGGGCCGGCACAGCGATCCGGAGCTGGCGGCGGAGCTGCGTTCCGCGTTCGACGAGGACATCTCCACCGAGGACGACTTCATCGGGTTCCTGAACGCCTGGTGGCCGGAACTGACCCCGCGCAAGGTGCTGGCCGCCATGGCGGACGAGCGGCGCGTGGGCCGTTGGTCGCGGCGGGACCTGAACCCCCGCGAGGCCCGCCAGCTGGCCCGTTCCCTGCGCCGGGTCGGCCCGGACGGCAAGGGGCCCCTGTCGGTGCACGACGTGGCCCTGCTGGACGAGCTGCACCAGCTGCTCGGCGCGCCGGCGCGGCCGAAGCGCAAGCGGGAGATGGACCCGCTCGACCAGCTCAGCGGGCTGGAGGAGCTGATGCCGACCCGCGAGGAGACGCAGTGGGAGCGGGCCGAGCGGATCGCGGCCGAGCGCACCGAGTACGCGCACGTGATCGTGGACGAGGCCCAGGACCTGACGCCGATGCAGTGGCGGATGGTGGGCCGGCGCGGCAGGTCGGGCACCTGGACGGTGGTCGGCGACCCGGCGCAGTCCTCGTGGACGGATCCCGACGAGGCGGCCGCCGCCCGTGACGAGGCCCTGGGGCGCCGCCCGCGCAGGCGGTTCACCCTGACCGTGAACTACCGCAACCCGGCCGAGGTGGCCGAGGTGGCCTCCCGGGTGCTGAAGCTGGCGGCGCCCGGCATGGAGCCGCCGACCGCGGTGCGCTCCACCGGCCTGGAGCCCCGTTTCGCGGCGGCCGGGGACGATCTGGGCGCGGCGGTCCGGGAGGAGACGCGGAGGCTGCTGGAGCAGGTGGACGGCACGGTCGGCGTGGTCGTGGCCATGGACCGGCGCGCGGAGGCCGCGGGCTGGCTCGCGGACCTCGGCGGGCGGGCGGTGGCGCTGGGCAGCCTGGAGGCCAAGGGCCTGGAGTACGACGCCACGGTGGTCGTCTCCCCGGCGGAGATCGCCGAGGAGTCCCCGGCGGGCCTGCGCGTGCTCTACGTGGCCCTGACGCGTGCGACGCAGCAGCTGACGGTGGTCTCGGCGGCGGGCGACCGGGCGGGCGAGGACGGCGTGCCGGAGCTGCTGCGGCCCTGACGGGTCCGGTGGGGCCGGATGGCCCGCGGCCAGGCGCGTGAGCCGGAAGACCGACTCGTCGGAGGGGGGATCACATCCGGCGATCCTTTGTTAGCCTGGGTACGACACCGGCTCGATCCAAGCCCCCGGGCCCAACCTTCGTCGCCTAGAGCGACCACTTGCCGCGAGGCGAGCATGGCGGGTCGGTGTCGTCAGTCTTAGTGGGAACACCAGGTCCGCGCCCTCCACCCAGTGGGGGGCGCGGACCTGTTTCGTATCAACCCACCATTCCACCGGCCCTCGGAATCTCGTATGGTGGAAGTGTTCTTCCGAAATTTGTAGCTGGTTACCTTGTACCGGCTGGTAGGTGGGACGATCGGACAACGGGTCCGTTCACGCTTGCCGTGTGCGGGCCCGTGTACAGCGAAATCAGGGACAGAAGAGGAACACGGCCATGGCAACGGCGCCCAGCGTCTCGTATTCGATGACGGTCCGTCTGGAAGTGCCCGCGAGCGGAACCGCGGTCTCCCAGCTCACCACCGCCGTGGAGTCTTCGGGGGGCTCGGTCACCGGCCTCGACGTGACCGCATCCGGTCACGAGAAGCTCCGTATCGACGTCACCATCGCCGCCACCTCCACCGCGCACGCCGACGAGATCGTCGAGAAGCTGCGCGGCATCGAGGGCGTCAGTCTGGGCAAGGTCTCCGACCGAACCTTCCTGATGCACCTCGGCGGCAAGATCGAGATGTCGTCCAAGCACCCCATCCGCAACCGAGACGACCTCTCGATGATCTACACCCCGGGCGTCGCCCGCGTGTGCATGGCCATCGCCGAGAACCCCGAGGACGCGCGCCGCCTCACCATCAAGCGCAACTCCGTCGCAGTCGTGACCGACGGCTCCGCCGTGCTGGGCCTGGGCAACATCGGCCCGATGGCGGCGCTGCCCGTCATGGAGGGCAAGGCGGCCCTCTTCAAGCGCTTCGCCGGCATCGACGCCTGGCCCATCTGCCTGGACACGCAGGACGCCGACGAGATCGTCGCGATCGTCAAGGCCATCGCCCCGGGCTTCGCCGGCATCAACCTGGAGGACATCTCCGCGCCGCGCTGCTTCGAGATCGAGGCCCGCCTGCGCGAGGCCCTCGACATCCCCGTCTTCCACGACGACCAGCACGGCACCGCCATCGTCGTCCTCGCCGCCCTGACCAACGCACTTCGCGTGGTGGGCAAGGCAGTTGGCGACGTCAAGGTGGTCATGTCGGGCGCCGGCGCGGCCGGTACCGCCATCCTCAAGCTGCTCCTCGCGGCCGGCGTCAAGAACGCGGTCAGCGCCGACATCCACGGCGTCGTGCACGCGGACCGCCCCGACCTCGTCGACGCGGCCCCCGACTCCCCGCTGCGCTGGATCGCCGACAACACCAACCCCGAGGGGTACACCGGCACCCTGAAGGAGGCCGTGGTCGGCGCCGACGTCTTCATCGGCGTCTCCGCCCCGAACGTGCTCTCCGGCGAGGACGTCGCCGCCATGGCCGAAGGTGCCATCGTGTTCGCGCTCGCGAACCCGGACCCGGAGGTCGACCCGGCCATCGCCCGTCAGACCGCCGCCGTGGTGGCCACCGGCCGTTCCGACTTCCCGAACCAGATCAACAACGTGCTGGTCTTCCCGGGCGTCTTCCGCGGCCTCCTCGACGCCCAGTCGAGGACCGTGAACACCGACATGATGCTGGCCGCGGCGAGCGCCCTGGCCGACGTCGTCGGCGAGGACGAGCTGAACGCCAACTACATCATCCCGTCCGTCTTCAACGACAAGGTCGCGGGCGCGGTCGCCGGCGCGGTCCGCAAGGCGGCCTCCGCTCCTGTGACGGCGCCCACGTCCGTCTGATCCGGCGCGTCGCGTGGTGCGGGCCGGGCAGGGCGCCTCTAGGGTTGCGGGGATGCCCGCGTGGCCCGCGGTCCGCATCCACGGCGGTCCGACGGGTCCACCCGGCCCACGGGACCGCTGAAGCCTCCGATGCGGACGGAGCGTCACCGCGGCGTGACTGTGGCGCTTTTCGTGTGACCCTGGCGGGTGCCGGATTGGCTTTCCCGCCGCTGGTGGGGGCAGGATGCGTAACCGGGCGAGAGGGTCTGACGTTCAGACCCGGGTCCGGGGACTGTCCGAGGGCCCTGGCAGCATCGGCTTCGATCTCACGCCTCTAAGGCAAGTTGAACACGGGAGTACAACATGAACCGCAGTGAGCTGGTGGCCGCTCTGTCCGAGCGCGCCGAGGTGACCCGCAAGGACGCCGACGCCGTTCTGGCCGCGCTCGCCGAGACCGTCGGCGAGATCGTCGCCAAGGGCGACGAGAAGGTCACCATCCCCGGCTTCCTGACCTTCGAGCGCACCCACCGTGCCGCTCGCACCGCGCGCAACCCGCAGACCGGCGACCCCATCCAGATCCCGGCCGGCTACAGCGTGAAGGTCTCCGCGGGCTCCAAGCTCAAGGAAGCCGCCAAGGGCAAGTAGTACGCCCTTGTGCCGAGGGCCGCACAGGCCCTCGGGACGGCAGTAGTACGTACGACGAAGGGCGGCCACCCCACGGGGGTGGCCGCCCTTCGGTCGTGCCCGGCCCGTGCGCGGCCCCCAGGAGGGGCCCCACGGGCCCTTCCAGGGCCTCGCAGGGCCCCGGAAGGGATCAGTCCGGACCGGGACCCCCATCGGGTCTCAGGATCCGGACCGGGAGCGGTCTCAGACGAGGTCGCCGTTCGGCAGTTCGACCTTGGCGCCGAGCTCGACGAGCTTCTCCATGAAGTTCTCGTAGCCGCGGTTGATCAGGTCGATGCCGTGCACGCGCGAGGTGCCCTCGGCCGCCAGCGCCGCGATCAGGTACGAGAACCCGCCGCGCAGGTCGGGGATGACCAGGTCGGCGCCCTGGAGCTTGGTCGGGCCGGAGACGACGGCCGAGTGCAGGAAGTTGCGCTGGCCGAACCGGCACGCGCTGCCGCCCAGGCACTCGCGGTACAGCTGGATGTGAGCACCCATCTGGTTGAGCGCCGAGGTGAAGCCGAGCCGGGACTCGTAGACCGTCTCGTGGACGATCGACAGGCCCGACGCCTGCGTCAGGGCGACGACCAGCGGCTGCTGCCAGTCGGTCTGGAAGCCGGGGTGCACGTCCGTCTCCAGCGCGATGGCCTTCAGCGGGCCGCCCGGGTGCCAGAAGCGGATGCCCTCGTCGTCGATCTCGAACGCGCCGCCGACCCGGCGGAACGTGTTCAGGAAGGTCATCATCGAGCGCTGCTGCGCCCCGCGGACGTAGATGTTGCCGCCGGTCGCCAGGGCCGCGGACGCCCAGGAGGCGGCCTCCAGACGGTCCGGGAGCGCCTTGTGGTTGTAGCCGCTCAGGCGGTCCACACCCGTGATGCGGATGGTGCGGTCGGTGTCGACGGAGATGATCGCGCCCATCTTCTGCAGGACGCAGATGAGGTCTTCGATCTCCGGCTCGACGGCGGCGTTGCTGAGCTCGGTCACGCCCTCGGCCAGGACGGCCGTCAGCAGGACCTGCTCGGTCGAGCCGACCGACGGGTAGGGGAGGCGGATCTTGCATCCGCGCAGGCGCTGCGGCGCCTCCAGGTACTGGCCGCCTTCGCGCTTCTCGATGGTCGCGCCGAACTGGCGGAGCACGTCGAAGTGGAAGTCGATCGGCCGGCCGCCGATGTCGCAGCCGCCGAGGCCCGGGATGAAGGCGTGGCCGAGGCGGTGCAGCAGCGGGCCGCAGAAGAGGATCGGGATCCGGGAGGATCCCGCGTGCGCGTCGATGTCGGCGACGTTGGCGCTCTCGACGTGGGTCGGGTCGAGGATCAGCTCGCCCGGCTCCTCGCCGGGCCGCACGGTCACGCCGTGCAGCTGGAGCAGCCCGCGCACGACCCGCACGTCACGGATGTCGGGAACATTGCGCAGCCGGCTCGGCTCGCTGCCGAGCAGGGCGGCGACCATGGCCTTCGGCACGAGGTTCTTCGCGCCGCGGACACGGATCTCGCCCTCAAGCGGGGTTCCGCCGTGGACAAGCAGGACATCGTTGCCGGTCATGGATCTCGCGTTCCGGAGAGGATGGGCAGGGGATCAGTGAAAAGGGTAAGGGTCACTACCCCCTTGTTTGTATGGCCGACGTGGCCGTAGGACTGTCATGAATTCGGTACAGCACCCTGCGTGTGCGACAGGTGGCGGAGTGTCGCGTTCCGGGGTCTGTGGCGGCGCGCGCTCCTCTCTGCCGCCGTGCGCCCTGAGCTGCGCGTGATCCATTGCCGCCGTCCGCTCCCCCCGGAGGGCGATTGTGCGAGATCATGTCCGCATGACCGAGGTGTCCTCCCTCACAGGGCGGCTGCTCGTGGCCACCCCCGCCCTCGCGGACCCGAATTTCGACCGCGCGGTCGTGCTGCTGCTCGACCACGACGAGCAGGGCTCCCTCGGCGTGGTCCTCAACCGGCCCACCCCGGTGGACGTCCGCGACATCCTGCTGCCGTGGGCGCCGCTGGCCGGTGACCCGGGTGTGGTCTTCCAGGGCGGCCCCGTCGCGCTGGACTCCGCGTTGGGGGTCGCCGTGATCCCGGGTGAGGAAGGGCCGCTGGGCTGGCGCCGCGTGCACGGCGCGATCGGCCTCGTGGACCTGGAGACCCCGCCCGAGCTCCTCGCCGCCGCCCTCGGCGGCCTGCGCATCTTCGCCGGCTACTCCGGATGGGGCCCCGGCCAGCTGGAGGCCGAGGTGGGCGACGGCGCCTGGTACGTGGTGGATTCCGAGCCCGGGGACGTCTCCTTCCCCGACCCCGAACGGCTGTGGCGGGCGGTGCTGCGCCGCCAGCGCAGCGGGCTCGCGATGGTCGCCACCTATCTGGACGACCCGTCGCTGAACTGACCCCGGCGGGGTTCAGTACCCTGGATTTCATGAGCACTCTTGAGCCCGAGCGCGGGACTGGTACGGGGACCCTCGTAGAGCCGACGCCGCAGGTGTCCCACGGCGACGGCGACCACGAGCGCTTCGCCCACTACGTCCAGAAGGACAAGATCATGGCGAGCGCGCTCGACGGCACCCCCGTCGTCGCGCTCTGCGGCAAGGTCTGGGTGCCGGGCCGCGATCCGAAGAAGTACCCGGTGTGC
This sequence comes from Streptomyces sp. AB3(2024), assembly GCF_041862025.1. Lineage (NCBI taxonomy): Bacteria > Bacillati > Actinomycetota > Actinomycetes > Kitasatosporales > Streptomycetaceae > Streptomyces > Streptomyces sp. AB3(2024). Next base: position 24,158 of record NZ_JBGWAB010000040.1, on the reverse strand, counting down.
CCCATGTGCAAGGAGATCTACGAATCCATGGGCGCCGGCGGTGACAAGGACAAGGGCGGCAAGGACAAGTAACCGGGTCCGGTGGGTCGGTCCGGGTCGGCGGCCCTGGTCCGGTGGGTCCGGGTCAGGGGTCCGGTGGTCCCGGGGCCGGAAGTCCCGACCGTCGAGGCGAAGGCCCTCGGTGCGCGCCATCGCGCCCGGGGGCCTTTTGCGTGCCCCGGGCGCGGGCTAGGGTCGGCCCAACGAGCACTCTGTGAAACGAGCGTTGCGCAGGGTGCAACAGGCTCGCTGCCGCGAAGGGCTGACGCATGGACCTGATCCCCGTACCGCAGGACGCCGCCGTGGACCAGGAGGGCCGGCGCTACGCGTTCGGCCCGCAGCCGGTGCTCGCCGCCGGACCCGGCGCCGAGGGGGTCGCGCGCTGGCTGCGCCGCGAGCTCGGCGCCGCCACCGGGTGGGAGCTGCCGGCCGCGGGGCCCGGCGCGCGTGGCGACGTACGCCTGGCCGTCGACCCCGGGCGCGCGGAGGCCGACGGGCCGGAGTCCTACCGTTTGACCGTGGCCGCGGACGGGGTGGAGCTGACGGGCGCCTCCGCCGCCGGGCTGTTCTGGGGGGCGCAGACGCTGCGTCAGCTGCTCGGGCCCGCCGCGTACCGCAGGGCGGCGCCGCTGGCCGGGCCCCGCGGCCGGCCCGGCTGGAGCCTGCCGTACGTCACCGTCGCCGACGCCCCCCGCTTCGGCTGGCGCGGCATGCTGCTCGACGTCGCCCGGCACTTCACGCCCAAGGACGGGGTGCTGCGGTACATCGACCTCCTCGTCGCCCACAAGCTGAACGTGCTCCACCTGCACCTGACGGACGACCAGGGCTGGCGGATCGAGATCGCGCGGTACCCGAGGCTCACCGAGGTGGGCGCCTGGCGCCCGCGCAGCCGCTGGGGGCACCGGGCCTCACCGCTGTGGAACGAGACCCCGCACGGCGGTTTCTACACCCGGGACGACGTCCGCGAGATCGTCGCGTACGCGGCCGAACGGCACGTGCGGGTGGTCCCCGAAATCGACATCCCGGGACATGCGCAGGCCGCGATCGCCGCCTACCCCGAGCTCGGCAACCGTGACGTCGTGGACACCGCAGCGCTCGGCGTGTGGGACGACTGGGGCGTCAACGAGAACGTGCTCGCCCCCACCGAGGACGTACTGCGCTTCTACGAGGGAGTGTTCGAGGAGGTCCTGGAGCTGTTCCCGGTGGAGGTCTCGCCCTTCGTCCACGTGGGCGGCGACGAGTGCCCCAAGGTGCAGTGGCGCGCCTCCGCGGCGGCCCAGCAGCGGATCGGGGAACTGGGGGTGGACGGCGAGGACGGCCTCCAGGCCTGGTTCATCCGGCACTTCGACGGCTGGCTCGCCGCGCGCGGGCGCCGGCTCGTCGGCTGGGACGAGATCCTGGAGGGCGGGCTGGCGGACGGCGCCGTCGTCTCCTCCTGGCGCGGCTACGGGGGCGGGATCGCCGCGGCCGAGGCCGGACACGACGTGGTGATGTGCCCCGAGCAGCGCGTGTACCTGGACCACCGTCAGGCGGACGGCCCGGACGAGCCGATGCCCATCGGGTACGTGCGCTCGCTGGAGGACGTCTACCGCTTCGAGCCGGTGGCGCCCGAGCTCTCCGCGGAGGCCGCCGCCCACGTGCTGGGGGCGCAGGCCAACGTGTGGACCGAGGTGATGGAGAACCAGTCCCGCGTCGACTACCAGGTGTTCCCGCGGCTGGCCGCCTTCGCGGAGGCGGTGTGGTCCCGGCTGCCGGAACCGGAATCCAGGGACTACGAGGGCTTCGAGGCCCGGATGACGGCGCACTACGCGCGGCTCGACGCCCTCGGCGTCGACTACCGGCCACCGGCGGGACCGTTGCCGTGGCAGCGTCGGCCGGGGGTGCCGGGACGTCCGCTGGAGGGCGCGCCCCCGATCGTGTGACCCGGGGGGCGTGGCGCCCGCCCGGCCGTCGTTGACCGGAAGCGGAACTCTTCGGAAACCTTTGGAACTCTGCCTCGAATCAGAGCGATACGGGGGAAAACGGGCGTTCGGGAGGTAGGGGAAACAGGTGGTGCGAGGCGGTGCCCGACGGCGTCCGGGCAGGGTGCGGGCGGGGTGCGGGCGAGGTGCGCGGCCGGGCCGCGGGCGGCACCCCGCGGCCCGACCCGGCCGCCGTACGGGCCGCGCCGGGGGGTTCGGCCCGGCGGAGGTACCGGGGAGACCCTCGCGCGGGGCGGTCCCGAAGATGTGCCAGAGTTGCCACGTCCCGGCGGTGAGCACGTACCGTACGGCGGACAGGCGTGAGCGCCGGGACCGGGACATCGGGAAGGGGCAGCTGGGTTGACCACGCACGCACCGCACGCATCGCATTCGACTCAGGGGCCGCAACCACCGCAAGCGGCCCAAACGGCGCAGTCCGTGACGCTGCCGACCTCGCTCGACGAGGCCGTGGCGGCGCTCACCGCCATGCCCGCAGCCGTGCCCGTGGCGGGCGGCACCGACCTCATGGCCGCCGTCAACGCCGGGCTGCTGCGGCCCGCCGCGCTGGTCGGCCTGGGACGCATCAACGAGATCCGCGGCTGGCAGTACCAGGACGGGCACGCGCTGCTCGGCGCCGGACTGACGCACGCCCGGATGGGGCGGCCGGATTTCGCCGCTCTGATCCCCGCGCTCGCCGCCGCCGCCCGGGCCGCCGGCCCGCCGCAGATCCGCAACGCCGGCACCCTCGGCGGGAACATCGCGACGGCCGCGCCGACCGGTGACGCCCTGCCCGTGCTGGCGGCGCTGGAAGCGGTCCTGGTCATCGTCGGCCCCGACGGCTCGCGCGAGATCCCGGTCTCCCACCTGCTCGCCGGGCGCGAGATGCTGCGGCCGGGCGAGCTGATCGGCTTCGTGCGCGTTCCGCTGCTGCACGCGCCGCAGGTCTTCCTGAAGGCCACCGGGCGTACGGGGCCGGGCCGCGCGGTGGCGTCCGTGGGGCTGGTGCTGGATCCCGCGCGCCGGGGCGTGCGGTGCGCCATCGGCGCGGTGGCCCCGATGCCGCTGCGGCCGCTGGAGGCCGAGCAGTGGGTGGCCTCGCTGATCGACTGGGACGGGGACCGCAGCCTGGCCCCCGAGGCGCTGGAGGCCTTCGGCGAGTACGTCGCGGCCGCCTGCGTGCCCGACCAGGGGGAACCGGTGTCCTCCGGAGTACTGCATCTGCGGCGGACGGTGGCCGTGCTGGCGCGCAGGGCCCTGGGGAGGGCGCTGACCTCATGAGTGAGAACGAGAACGTGAGCGGAACGACGGGGAACGCGGGCGGCGCGGGCAACGGCTGGGGCTGGGAGCCGGTGCCGCAGGGCGGCGAGTACGACTCCGAGGCCACGGCCTTCGTGAAGCTGCCGCAGGACATGCTGGACGCCCTCGACAACGGGGAACCCCTCGCCGCGCCCGGCCACGGGTACGTGCCGCCCCCGATGATCGTGCCGCTGGGTTCGGCCAGTACGGACCCCACCGCCACGGGCACCTGGACGATGCCGGTGCAGTGGCCCGAGGCGGGCACGGACCGGGCTCCGGCCGAACCCGCGCGGGGGCCGATCCCGGCCTCCATCCCGCTGCCGCCGTCGGTGGCGGCGGCCTTCGGGGAGCCCGCGGGCGGCGGCGGGGGCACGGCCGGTGCGGCCGGGGGCGGGGAGCACGACCAGGGGGCGACGGCCGAGTGGCAGTTCCCCGACGCGGTGCACCAGCCCGACGAGCCGGCGGCCACCGGGCAGTGGACCCTGCCGACGGTCGGTGAACCGCTGCCGGGGACGGGCGAGTTCCCGGCCGGCGGGTTCGCTGCCGACGGGTTCGGGGCCGACGGGTTCCCGTCCGACGGGTTCGCGGCCGATGGGGGCGTGGGGGCGGCCGACTGGAGCCAGGCTCCGGCGACCCTGCCCGGCGGGGCGGCGGCCCCGTGGGCGCAGCCGGGGGTGCCGGCCGCGGGCGCCGGTGGGGCGGGCGGTGCCTTCGGCGCCGAGACGCTGATGAGCTCCGGCGTGCTGCCGGGCGAGGGGCCCGGGGCCGGCGCGCTGGGACGCGGCCCGAGGGTGCTGGGCGGGCCCGGGGTCGGGACCCCGCTGCCGGAGGGCTACGCGCGGCCCGGCCCGGAGCCGGAGGGCGTGCTGCACGCCGCCCCGGACATCGACGCCGCCCACGGCCCGGCGCAGCCGCCGGTCGAGGAGCAGCGGCCGCGCCCGGTGGAGGCCGAGGCGGAGACCGGGCCGGTGGGGCGGCACGAGGAGGGGCTCGGGCAGGAACTCGGGCACGGGTACGGGCACGGGCGGGAACCGGAGCGGGAGCAGGAGCAGGGGCGAGGCTTCGCGGAGGCGGCACCGGCCGCGGTTCCCGAGCATGCTGCCGATTCCGATTCCGATGCTGCTGCCGCTGCTGATTCCGTTCCCGTTCCCGTCGCCGAAGCGGGGGCCGCGGGCGTGCCGGGTGAGGACACTGCCGACAGCGCTGTGACACCCCCGGGCGAGGGTGGCGGCGAAGGGGTGCCGGTGCAGGAGGCGACGTACGAGGAAGAGGGACTTCCCGCCGTCGCCCATCACGAGCACCCGGCGGCTTCCTACGTCCTGCGCGTCAACGGCGCCGACCGGCCCGTCACCGGCGCCTGGATCGGCGAATCGCTCCTGTACGTGCTGCGCGAGCGCCTCGGCCTGGCCGGCGCCAAGGACGGCTGTTCGCAGGGCGAGTGCGGAGCCTGCGCCGTGCAGGTCGACGGACGGCTCGTCGCCTCCTGCCTCGTCCCCGCGGCGACGGCGGCGGGCAGCGAGGTCCGCACCGTGGAGGGTCTCGCGACCGGCGGGCAACTGTCTGACGTGCAAGAGGCGTTGTGCAGGTCGGGCGGGGTGCAGTGCGGCTTCTGCGTACCGGGCATGGCCATGACCATCCACGACCTGCTGGAGGGCAACCATGCCCCCAGCGACCTGGAGACCCGGCAGGCGCTGTGCGGCAACCTCTGCCGTTGCTCCGGCTACAAGGGCGTCGTCGAGGCGGTCCGCGAGGTCGTCGCGGAGCGCGAGGCGACGGCGGCCGAGGCCGCGGCGGCGCCCGCCCCCGGGGACCCCGCCGCGGCCGAACCGCGCATCCCGCACCAGGCACCGCCCGGCGAGGGCGGCGTCCACGGCGGCCCCGGAGCGTACGGAGCCCACGGCGGTCACGACACGCTGGGCGGCGGCCAGGCCTTCCCCGGCGTCCACGACACCATGGGCGGCGGCCAGGTCATGCACGGCGGTCACGACACCATGGGCGGCGGCCAGGCCATGCACGGCGGTCACGACACCATGGGCGGCGGCCAGGCCATGCACGGCGGTCACGACACGCTGGGCGGGGAGCAGGTCCTCCATGGCGGTCACGACACGCTGGGCGGGGACCAGGTCTTCCCCGGCGTCCACGACACCTACGGCGGCGGCCAGGGCCTCCCCGGCCTCCACGACCCCCAGCAGCACGGCGTCCACGACCCCCACCAGGTCGGGCTTGACCCCCACCACGGCGTCCACGACCCCCACCACGGCGGGCAGCACGTCCAGGGCGGCCACGACACCCACGGCGGCCAGGGCATCCAGGGCATCCACGGGATCCACCACAACGGAGGCATGGCGTGAGCGGGCAGGACGCGGCCACGGCGACGACCGCCGTCACCACGGTCGGTGCCGCGGCGGAAGGTGAGCCGACATCGCCGCGCGTGCGCGGAATCGGCGCTTCCGTCCCCTCGGCGGACGTCCGTGCCAAGACCGAGGGCACCTTCCCGTACGCCGCGGACCTGTGGGCCGAGGGTCTGCTGTGGGCGGCCGTGCTGCGGTCCCCGCACGCCCACGCCCGCATCCTGTCCATCGACACCTCGGCCGCGGCCGAGATGCCCGGCGTCCGTGCCGTGATCACCCACGCCGACGTTCCCGGCGCGACCACGCACGGCCGCCGGATCGCCGACCGGCCGGTGTTCGCCCACGACGTGGTCCGCCACCACGGCGAGCCCATCGCCGCCGTCGCCGCCGACCACCCCGACACCGCACGCCTCGCGGCCGCCGCCATCACCGTCGAGTACGAGCTGCTGGACGCCGTCACGGACCCCGAGCAGTCCTTCGGAGCCGTCCCGCTGCACCCGGACGGCAACCTGATCCGGCACATCCCGCTGCGCTACGGCGACCCCGAGGCGACGGGGGAGGTGGTGGTCGAGGGCCTCTACCGGATCGGCCGCCAGGACCCCGCCCCCATCGGCGCCGAGGCCGGCCTCGCGGTGCCCCGCCCCGACGGCGGGGTGGAGATCTACACCGCTTCCACCGACCCGCACACCGACCGCGACCTCGCCGCCGCCTGCTTCGGCCTCGACCCGGACCGCGTTCGCGTCGTCGTCACCGGGGTGCCGGGCGCGACGGCAGACCGCGAGGACCCCGCGTTCCAGCTCCCGCTCGGGCTGCTCGCCCTGCGCACCGGCTGCCCGGTGAAGCTGGCCGCCACCCGCGAGGAGTCCTTCCTCGGCCACGCCCACCGCCACCCGACGCTGCTGCGCTACCGCCACCACGCGGACGCGGAGGGCCGGCTGGTCAAGGTCGAGGCCCAGATCCTGATGGACGCGGGCGCCTACGCCGACTCCTCCGCGGAATCCCTCGCGGCGGCGGTGGCGTTCGCGTGCGGCCCGTACATCGTCCCCCACGCCTTCGTGGAGGGCTGGGCGGTCCGCACCAACAACCCCCCGTCCGGCCACGTGCGCGGCGAAGGCGCCATGCAGGTCTGCGCGGCCTACGAGGGCCAGATGGACAAGCTCGCGGCCGCCCTCGGCATCGACGGCGCGGAAGTGCGGATGCGCAACGCCCTCGCCACCGGCGACCTGCTCCCCACCGGCCAGACGGTCACCTGCCCGGCCCCGGTCGCCGAACTCCTCCGTTCCGTCCGTGACTTCCCGCTGCCCTCCCTCCCGAAGGACACTCCGGAGGAGGAGTGGCTGCTGCCCGGCGGTCCCGAGGGCGCGGGCGAGCCGGGCGCGGTGCGACGCGGGGTCGGCTACGGCGTGGGCATGGTCCACATGCTCGGAGCCGAGGGCGCGGACGAGGTCTCTACGGCCACCGTGAAGGTGGTCGGCGGTACGGCCACCGTCATCTGTGCGGCCGTCGACACCGGGCAGGGCTTCGCGACCCTCGCCCGGCAGATCGTCCAGGAGGTCCTCGGCGTGGATGAGGTGGCGATGGCCCCCGTCGACACCGACCAGCCGTCGGCGGGCCCGTCGGCGCACGGCCGCCACACCTGGGTCTCGGGCGGCGCGGTCGAGCGCGCGGCCAAGATGGTCCGCACCCAGCTCCTCCAGCCGATGGCCCACAAGCTGGGCATGTCCACGGAACTCCTGCAGATCCAGGACGGCCGGATCACGTCGTACGACGGAGCCTTCTCGACGACGGTCGCGGAGGCGATCGAGGGCAAGGAGCTCTGGGCGACGGCCCAGTGCCGCCCCCATCCGACGGAGCCGCTGGACGCGGACGGCCAGGGCGACGCGTTCGTCGGCCTCGCCTTCTGCGCGATCCGCGCGGTGGTCGACGTCGACATCGAGCTGGGCTCGGTACGCGTCGTGGAACTCGCGGTCGCCCAGGACGTGGGCCGCATCCTCAACCCCCGCCAGCTGGAGGCCCGTATCGAAGCGGGCGTCACCCAGGGCGTGGGCGCGGCACTGACGGAGAACCTCCGCTCGGTCGCGGGCTTGGTCCGCCACCCCGACCTGACCGGCTACGCCCTGCCGACCTCCCTCGACGCCCCGGCGGTGCGCATCGTGCGGCTGGTGGAGGAGCGTGACGTGGTGGCCCCGTTCGGCGCGAAGGCGGCGAGCGCGGTACCGGTGGTGACCACCCCGGCGGCGATCGCGTCGGCGGTCCGCGCGGCGACGGGACGGCCCGTGAACAGGATCCCGATCCGGCCATCGGCGGCGGTGGCGGCGTCCAACTCGTAACCGTGTGACCCGCATTGCACGTGCAACCCGAGCTTGGGCCTGTCGGCGCCGATCGCTAGAGTGATCGGCGGCACCCGGAGCGTGCGGGTGCGAACGGGGACGGGGAGCGGCGCCGCAGACGGGCGCCGCGCCCGCGGGGAGACGGGGAAGCGGGGAGGCCGGCGTGGCAGAGGACAACGGGCCGATGCTGTTGGGGGGCAACGTCAGCGCGGGCGTGGCGGACGCCATCATGAGTCAGGCGCAGGCCCTCAGGGTCGAGTACGAGTCGATGGCCGGCTACAAAAAACTGGTCGACGCCCTCCTGAAGAAGCTGGACGGCTCGGAGGCGGCCGACAAGAACCTCGCCGACGGCACCCTCCCGACGGGCACCCTCGGCACGGGCTTCCCGGAGGCCGACTCCCTCTTCAAGGCGTACTCGACGGTCCACTCGGAGCTGCAGAAGCTCTCCCAGGGCCTGGCATCCCAGATCGAGGCCCTCGGCATCGCGGTCCTGACGACGGGCAAGGGCTACGCGGGGGTGGACGAGGACACGCAGGCGCGCATGCGGGCCATCATCCGGCAGTCGAAGCGGGACTACGTCCGCGACCGCGACCCGCTGGTCCGCGAGGAGGAGGAAGCCCGCCGAAAGGCCGCGGCCCAGCAAGGCACCCCGACTCCCACCCCCAGCACGTCCGGGGGTTCCCTCTGATGGCGACGGACTTCGAGGGTTACACGCACGAGCAGCTGCTCGCGATGATCGCCTCTCTGGACTCGGCGACGGTCGTCGCGCGCGCCACCCAGTTGGAGGGTGCCGCGGTCGCGATCAAGGACATTGGCGAGAGCCTCAGGAAGCACCAGGTCAAGGGGTGGGAGGGGGTAGCGGCCGACGAGTTCCAGAAGTGGGTGACCCGGGCGGGCAACGCGACGCTGCGGCTGGCGGATTACAGCCAGGAGGGCAGCAAGTGGATGACGCACGCGGCCCAGACGATGGTGGAGGTCAAGGCCAACACCCCGAAGTACGACACGTCGGCGGCGGCGAACCTGGCGGCGGCGCACGAGTTCCACAACGACCCGGACGCCCAGCAGCTGGGCCAGACGGCCCACTCGAAGCTGAGCGGTGACCGCCATGAGGCGATCCAGCAACTGACTAAGCTGGCGCAGTCGTACGACACGTCGGCGACCCAGATGAACAAGGCGGAGGCCCCTACGTTCCCGCCACCGCCCAAGGTGTTCGAGCCCAGAGGTGTCACCCCTCTGACGAGCGTTGATCGCTCGACCGGCAGCTCTAGCGCGTCAGGGGTGGGCGGCGCCTCCTCCGCTCCGTCGCCCTCCTACGGCAATGTTTCAACGAACCAAGCTGTCGGGGTGCCGGGTCGCCATCCCTCTACAGGTGGTGACTTGTCGACGGGGCTTGCCCCGACACTGCTGCCTCCCGATCGCGGGGTCGGCGTAGGCCTCGATCACGCAGCGACATTTCCGGTTACGACCTTGCCGCCCGTCACTGGTTTGCCTGGCGGAGGTGGGCCCGTCCTTCCGGGCGGGGGCGGCCCGGTCCCCATGCCGCCTGCGCCGGCCTTGACGCTGCCCCCGATGCCCGGGGTGCCTGGCCCGGGCATCAGACCGCTGCCGAGCGTGAGGCCGCCGGGGGCTGGTATTGGTGGCCAGGTTGGCCTACCGCCTCGCGACACCGGCATCGTAGGGGGAAGGCCCATTTCCGCCGGCCCCTCGGGTGCTGGTATTCCCCGTGGCACCGTCATCGGCACGGAAGGCGCGCAGCCTGGTGGTCGGGGGGTGAGTGGTCCGATGGGTGCTGGCGTCGGCAGCAGTCCGCAGGGGCCCCGGGGCACTTCCCCGGTCGGCCGCCGCCTGGCGATGGAGCCGGGTGGCGTTGTTGGTGGGCGTCAGGCAACGGCTGGCCAGTCATTCACCCAGGGAGGATCGGGCCTAGTCCGGAATGGACCAGGTCCAGGGATGACTGGGAGCGGACTGCACCAGGGCATTGCTGGTACGTCGGCTCCGGCTGAGCGGCGAAGGAGCCAGGGGGGCGGCCGTCCCGATTACCTGGCCGAGGACGAAGAGACCTGGCAGGGTGATCGTCGTGTCGTTCCGCCAGTGATCGACTGAGCGGAACGGATGTTGCACGGGATGCGTATGCGCAAGGCGACCTCGGCCCTGGTGGGTCTTCTGCTGGCCGGCATCGCCGCGACCCCGGCTCATGCGCAGACGATCCGGGAGCGTCAGTGGCATCTCGATGCCATGAAAGCTGACGAGATCTGGAAGACCGCCACTGGCAAGGGTGTCACCGTGGCTGTGATCGACAGTGGCGTGGCGCGCGTTTCTGAGCTGGAGGGGCAGGTTCTTCCCGGTAAGAATTTCGCCACTACGCAAGAAGGCGATGAACGCACCGACTACGACAACCACGGCACGACGATGGCTGCGCTCATCGCTGGGACCGGAAAGCACCCCAGCGGCGACGGGGCATTCGGACTGGCACCAGGCGCGAAGATTCTTCCGATTCGCGTTCCGATTGAAAACGATCAGACGAACCCTGGTTGGACGCAGGCGATCCGTTACGCGGCGGACTCCGATGCCAAGATCATCAACATCTCCATGGCGACCGATCAGGATGACCCTGCGCGGATTGATGCGGTGAAGTATGCGCTCTCCAAAGGAAAGTTGATCTTTGCGGGCGTCGGGAATGATGGGGAAACGCTCAATAACCTCAAGTACCCGGCAGCGACGCCAGGGGTGGTGGGTGTGGCGGGAATCGGCCCTGACGGCGGTGCCACCAAGGAATCGGAGCATGGCCCGCAGGTGGACCTGTCCGCTCCCGGAGTTGATATCTACGGCGCCTGCCTGGGTAAGACGGAAGTCTGCGTCGGCCACGGCACCAGTAACGCAACCGCCCTGGCCTCCGCCTCCGCCGCCCTCCTCTGGTCCGCGCACCCCGACTGGACCAACAACCAGGTTCTCCGGGTCCTGCTGAACACCGCCGGGAAGCCCGTCGACGGGGCCGGGCGGAACGACTACGTCGGGTACGGCGTCGTGCGGCCGCGCGTTGCCGTTCCGACGCCCGGGGATCCGGGGCCCGCGGACGTCTACCCGCTTCCCGATTTGGCGGCAGCCGCCGCCGCGAACAAGCCCACGGCTCCCTCCACCGACTCGAAGCCCGCACCCCAGGCTGAGTCCGCCGGGCGCAAGAGCGACAGCGGCAGCAGCCTTCCGTGGATCGCCCTCGGGCTGGGTGCCTGCGTCGTCATCGGCGGGGCCGTGACCGCCGTCGCCGTACGCCGCAACCGCCGCTGACGCCTCCAGGAGGATGAGACCTTGAAACTCACTCTGATTCCGAGCACGTCGAAGGGTTCCTTCTGATGGCGACGGATTTTGAGGCCTACTCGCACGAACAGTTGCTCGCGATGATCGCCTCTCTGGACTCGGCGACGGTCGTCGCGCGCGCCACGCAGCTGCAGGGTGCGGCGGTCGCGATCAAGGACATCGGTGAGAGCCTGCGGAAGCACCAGGTGACGGGGTGGGAGGGCGAGGCGGCCGACAGCTTCCAGGAGTGGGTGACGTGGGCGGGCAACGCGACGTTGCGGCTGGCGGATTACAGCGAGGAGGGCAGCAAGTGGATGACGCAGGCTGCCCAGACGATGCTGGAGGTCAAGACCAACACCCCGAAGTACGACACGTCGGCGGCGGCGGATCTGGCGGCGGCACACAAGTTTCACAACGACCCGGACGCCCAGCAGCTGGGCCGCACGGCCCACTCGAAGCTGAATGGCGACCGCCAGGAGGCGATCCAGCAGCTGACGAAGCTGGCGCAGTCGTATGACCTGTCGGCGACCCAGATGAACAAGGCGGAGATCCCTACGTTCCCGCCACCGCCCAAGGTGTTCGAGCCGATTCGCGTCTCTGCCGGTGATACCGACCTGGATCGTGCGAGGGGAGGTTCCATCGGCGGTTCAGTTTCAGGGAGCGCTTCGTACGTGCCGCCTACGCCGGGAAGCGGTGCGTCCTCGAATGTGCAGAGCTCGGGGACCCACCAGTTGCCGCCCGACAGTAACCTGCCTACGCAGCCTCACCCGACTCCGTCCCCGTCGCAGATCATTTCAGGGCGCGACGTTGGCGTGGACCTTGACCACGTGGCCACGTTGCCAGACAGGACAGCGCCTCCGGCAACCGGTGGGCCTGGTGGGCCAAGTCCGGTCGGCCCCAGCATTCCTTCCGGTGGGCCTCTCCTGCCACCGCCGCTTCCCCCGGTCCCTGGCCATGTGGGTCGCACGGGCGGCCCCTTTTCGGGCACGAGGCCTCCGGTTGGCGTCGGTGGCAAGGGTGGTGGCATCCCCGTCCTGTCCCCGCGGGACACGGGAATCGTGGGTGGCAAGCCTCTTTCCCCGAACAGTCCGACGCCGGGCATTTCGCGTGGCACGGTAATCGGCGCGGAGGGCACGCAGACGGGTGCAAGGGGCGGAATGATGGGTGGTGGAGGCCTTGGAGGCCCACACGGCCCCTCGGGCAGCGGTTCGGTAGCCGGCCGTCGGTTGGCGATGGAGCCAGGTGGGGTGGTCGGAGGGCGCCAGAATGCTGGCGGCAGCCGGTCTGTGGCAGGCGGCCAGTCGTTCACCCAGGGCGGTTCCGGTCTGGTGCGCGGCGGCTCAGGGGCTGGCGCGTTGGGGCATGGTGGCGGTGGTGTCTCAGGCCCCGGTAAGCCTCGTGGAGGCCCGGGAACGGGGCGTCCCGACTATCTGGCTGAGGATGAAGAGACCTGGCAGGGTGACCGCCGTGTCGTTCCACCGGTGATCGACTGAGCGAGAACGGACGTTACAGGCGATGCGTATGCGCAAGGCGGCCTCGGCCCTGGTGGGTCTGCTACTGGCGGGGATCGCCGTTACCCCTGCGCATGCGCAGACGATCCGCGAGCGGCAGTGGCACCTCGATGCCATGAAGGCCGATGACATCTGGAAGACCAGCACCGGCAAAGGTGTCACTGTCGCAGTCATTGACACTGGTGTAGATCGCATCCCCGAACTTGAGGGGCAGGTTCTTCCGGGCAAGGACTTCGCAGCCGGGCAGAAGAGTTACGAGGGCGATGAGCGGACCGACTACGACAAGCACGGTACCTCTATGGCTGCCGTGATTGCCGGTTCTGGAAGGCATCCGAGCGGCGATGGGGCCTTTGGCCTGGCGCCAGGGGCCAAGATTATTCCGATTCGGGTGCCGAACGAAATGAATTCGACGAGGCCGACTTTTACGGCAGCGATTCGGTATGCGGCGGACTCGGATGCCAAGATCATCAACATCTCGCTGGTGACTGGCGAGGATGATCCCGAACGGGCGGACGCCGTGAAGTATGCGCTGTCCAAAGGAAAGTTGATCTTCGCTGGTGTCGGCAATGACGGGGATACGACGAACTCGGTTCTCTACCCGGCTGCGACGCCGGGAGTAGTGGGAGTGGCGGCGGTCGACCAGGACGGCGCTGCCACCAAGGAGTCGCAACACGGCCCACAGGTCGACATTGCGGCCCCGGGCATGGACATCGTCACAGCCTGCGGAGGAAAGACGGGGCTCTGCTCCAGCCACGGCACCAGTGACGCGACCGCCCTCGCCTCCGCCTCCGCCGCCCTCCTCTGGTCCGCGCACCCCGACTGGACCAACAACCAGGTCCTGCGGGTCCTGCTGAACACCGCCGGCAAGCCCGTCGACGGTGCCGCGCGGAACGACTACGTCGGGTACGGCGTCGTGCGGCCGCGCGTTGCCGTACCCACGCCCGGGGATCCGGGGCCCGCGGACGTCTATCCGCTTCCTGATCTGGCGGCGGCAGGCGCCTCTGGCGGGAAAACGGCGGAAACTGGCGCGTCCAAGCCCGTACCGCAGCCCGAGGCAGGCGTTAAAAAGAGTGACGGCAGTAGCCTCCCGTGGATCGCCCTCGGGCTGGGTGCCTGTGTCGTCATCGGCGGAGCCGTTACCGCCGTCGTCGTACGTCGCAACCGTCGCTGAACCGAACCGACCGCCCATGGAGGCCCGGATGTCGTTCGACGAGGAATGGGCCGCCGCGCGCACCACCGCAGCGGCCAACGTCTCCATGCGGCTCAACCAGGCGGCCCCGGGCACCGGCGGCCAGGACCTCGAACTCAACCAGGACCACATCGGCGCCATCGGCACCGAGGCCCACACTCTGCACTCCCGCCTCCAGACCGACGGCAAGCACGCCGCCACCGCCACCGCCGAAGCGGCTGGCGCGCTCGGCAAGGAGGGCTTCGCGAGCGGGGCGGCCCTGACGAAGCTCAACTCTCGTTGGGATAGCCAGGTGAAGACCCTGGTCGCCGCCTGCGCGCAGATCTCCAACGGGCTGAACTACTCCCTCTCCTCGCACAACAAGGAAGAGCAGCAGCTCTACGCCGAGTTCACGACCTCGAAGCTCGACGAATACCTCAAGTAGGCGGCGCCCGTGCTGACGTACGAGAACGTGCTCAACGCTCCGGTCGACAAGCTCCAGACGGCGGCCACCGACTGGCAGGCGATGGCCGCGAAGCTGGAGGAGCTGGCCGAGGCGGCCCGCAACGGCATGAAGGCCAAGGCCGACAAGGCCGAGTGGAGCGGGGTCACCGCCGGGGTGGCACGGCCATTCGTGGCGAAGACGGCCAAGGAGTTCGAGGACGCCGCCAAGGAGGCCAAGGGCATCCACCAGGCGCTCACCCAGGCCCACGCCACGTTCACCTCGTCCCGTGACCGGCTGAAGAAGCTCTCCGAGGAAGAGGTGCCGGCCGCGGGCTTCCGGGTGGACGCCAAGGGCAAGGTGCAGGCCGCCCCCCTCGTCACCGGGGAGGAGCGCTACGCTGCCCGGCACGACCCCGACTACCAGGAGTCCATCCGCGTCAACCTGCCCCAGTGGCAGGCGAAGATCGACGCGGCCGTCGACGCCTGCGACGACGTCGACCAGTCGCTCGCCCGTCTCCTGGGCGCCAACGTCGCCGAGGACCACAACTTCGGCTCACCCAAGTACGCCGGCCTCGCCGCCGAGCAGGCCGGCCACGCCGCCGCCCTCGCGAAGAAGGGGCGGGACCTCTCCCACGCCGAGCTCGTGGAGCTGAACGAGCTGCTGGCGGACAACGCGAAGGCTCCGGAGTTCTCGACGGCCTTCTACCAGGAGCTGGGACCCAAGGGCGCGCTCCAGTTCTTCGGCTCCATGTCGACCGACACCCAGGAGTGGGGCAAGGTCGACGAACAGCGGCTCAAGGACGTCCAGGAACTCCAGAAGAACCTGGGCCTGAACCTCGCGACGGCGACCCGCTCCACGTCCGAGCCGCACCTCCCCGACAGCTACGCGCAGGAGCTGCGCAAGCTCGGCACCCAGCACATCCCGCTGGCGAAGTACGACCAGAACCCGCCCTACGGCTACCAGCTGCTCGGCGGGATCATGCGCTACGGCAACTACGACCCCAAGTTCCTGGTCCCCATCGCCGAACACGCCACCCAGATCCACGCGAAGGACCCCGACTTCTTCAACGGGACCCGCCGCCTGGACGGTCTCGGCAAGAACCTGTTGAACCCCTCCGGGATCAACGGCGCCGGATACGACCCGGTGGTCAGCTTCCTGGAGGCACTGGGGCACAGCCCGGAGGCTTCGGCCGCGTTCTTCGACCCCGAACGGCCTCCGCACGCCTACAACCAGGACGGCACGGAGAAGCCCGGCGTTGCGAACCTGGGCAAGGACGCCAAGGGCAAGCCGATCACCGGCTACCTCGATTTCTTCGCCCGGGAGGACTACGACTGCACCATCGACATGGAGGGCACGAACTTCGACGACCTGAAGAAGGTCGAGAAGCACATGCCGGATGCCCTGGGCCATGCCCTGGAGGCGGCCGCCCTCGGTCATGCCTGGGACGACCCGAAGCCTGAGCTCCACCGGACCGAAACCGGCGCGGCGGTCATGGCGGCGGCCGCGGCCAAGTACGGCGGCGACGCCGGACTCCTCCATCACCAGGACGTCCTGGCCGACAGCCTGGGCAATATGACCGCCGGGTACATCGATGACGTCAACCGCGCGCTGAGCTCGGACCCCGACCACAGCGTCTTCGCCCCACGGGACGGGGACGACCAGGCCCATGTGAAATTCGAGCGCGACGGCGCCCGTGACCTGCTGGCCGTGCTCGGGCAGCATCCCGATGCATACGCCACCGTCTCCACCGCAGAGCGTGTCTACTCCGCGAGCGTGCTGGAAGGCCAGGCGGAGCACGACGGAAAGATCGATGAGGGCCGGGCCCGTTCGACGATCCGGACCACGGCGGAGGTGCAGGGCATCCTCGACGAGTCCCGAGCGGGACAGGTTCAGGGCGTCGGGGAGAAGAAGCACGAGGAGTACGAGAGGGCGCACGAACAGCAGTCCGCCTGGGTCGAGTTCGGGACGACGGCGGCCATCGCGGGCGGTGTGGCCTTCCTGCCCGCCACGGCCGCAGCAGCGGGAGCGGCAGCGGTCGTCGTTCCGCTGGCCATCGATCTCGGCAGTGGTGCTGCCGAGCAGGCGGTCTCAGGGGTCGTGGGAGAGTGGTCGGACGAGGTCAAGGAAGAGCACAAGGACAAGATCGACGGCGCGACACACGACAGCAACAAGGCCATGTTCCAGGCGGGTGAGCACAGCGCCGAGGCGCCCATGCGGAAGTTCATGGAGCGCCATCGCATCGATCCGAACAGCGACTTCGGGAACGATTTCGTCGAGTCGATGCGCATCGGGTACGAAACCGGCAACTCCATCGCCCGTCAGCAGGGCCATGAGGCCCAGACCAAGGGTGTCGAGTGAGCCGGAGCCCGATACCGCGGCGGCCGGTTGCCCTGATGCTCTGGGGGGCGGCCTTCGGTGCGGCGGTGGTGGGCTGCTCTGCCGCTGAGCCGGAGCGCGCCGCCTCGACCACCGCTGAGCCGCTGCTCTCCGTCAGCCAGGTCTGCGCCGGGCTCTTCGCGGACGACGCAGGGAAGGCGTTGGAGCGGATTCTCGAATCCACGGAGTTTCAGGTCCGCGACGAGAAGGGGAACCCGGAGGTCGGGGTGGTCGCGCGGGCCATGGAGGACGCCTACCGCTCCGGCTCAAAGATCCATTACGCACCTCAACCGGTCTGCAGGATCGTAGGGATGGGGAAGGGCGGTTACCGTCCAATAGCGCATGTCATGTTCACCGCATACAGCAAGTACGACGCAGACCCGGCCGATCTTCCGGGAGTAAGCGCTCGGGGGCCGAGGGTCTGGGCGCAGGGGAAGTCGGTCGACCTCACGTTTGACTGTGTCAGTGCGCGGGTCGGCTCGACCTCTGACGTTCCCTTGCAGGTCACCGCGGCGTTCCAAGAGCAGTGGCAGGCGAGCAAGGGTGCGGCCGCCCTCGCTCAGGACTACCTGGCCGTCACCCACTCGGCGGCGCTGGCCGTCGCCAAGGCGCTCGGGTGCGTGGATGACGGCGGGCTCCCCGCCCGGGCGCAGGAGCTGCCGCCGGCGGCCGGTGCCGGCTCGGCGCCCGCCGGAAGCCCCGCCCCGTAGGGTCCCGCACACCGGCGAGGCCGCCCGGGGGACGGATCCCCCGGGCGGCCTCGGTGAGAAGCCGTGACCGGAATCGAACCGGCGTAACTCGCTTTGCAGGCGAGTCCCTCAACCACTCGGGCACACGGCTGTGGTGGTGACGCGTACGACGCTACGGGTGGTCCGCGGAGCCGGGAAGGGTGGCGGGTGGGGTGCAATGTGACTGCCATGTCGCGTTCACAGTCCTAGGTCCCGGGGACGAGGAGGGATCAGCCCAAAAGACAGGGGCGTCAGCGCGGTGCGGGCCTTACTCTGGGGCGATGAGCGCCCTTGAACCCCGGATATCCGTGCCCGACGCCGCCCCGCCCCCGCAGGGCGGCGTTCTCGGGCCCGCGTACCGGACGCTCAGTGTCGGGATGATCTCCGTCATCTTCCTGATCGCCTTCGAGGCCACCGCCGTCGGGACGGCCATGCCCGTCGCCGCCCGGGAGCTGGACGGGATCGGGCTCTACGCCTTCGCGTTCTCCGCCTACTTCACCACCAGCCTCTTCGGCATGGTCCTGTCCGGGCAGTGGTCCGACCGGCAAGGGCCGCTGCGGCCGCTCACCGTCGGGATCGGGGCCTTCGCCGCCGGGCTGGTGTGCTCCGGGACCGCCGTGGGCATGGAGGTCTTCGTCCTCGGGCGGGCCGTGCAGGGGTTCGGGGGCGGGCTGGTCATCGTCGCGCTCTACGTGGTGGTCAGCCGGGCCTACGAGGAGCGGCTGAGGCCCGCCATCATGGCCGCCTTCGCCGCGAGCTGGGTCGTGCCGTCCATCGTCGGGCCGCTCGCCGCCGGGACGGTCACCGAGCACCTCGGCTGGCGCTGGGTGTTCCTCGGCATCCCGGCGCTGGTCGTCGTACCGCTGGTGGTGGCCCTGCCCGCGATCCGGCGGACCGCTTCCGGGCCCGTCGACCCCGGGGCGGCCGTCGCGTTCGACCGGCGCCGGATCGGGTTCGCCCTCGGGATCTCGCTGGGCGCGGGGCTGCTCCAGTACGCCGCCCAGGACCTGTGCTGGCTCTCGCTGCTGCCCGGCGCCGCGGGCGTGGCCCTGCTGGTGCCGGCCGTGCGGGCGCTGATGCCGCGCGGGACGTACCTGGCCCGGCGCGGTCTGCCGTCCGTGGTGCTGCTGCGCGGGGTCGCGGCGGGGGCCTTCATCGGGGCCGAGAGCTTCGTGCCGCTGATGCTGGTCACCCAGCGGGGGCTGAGCCCCACGATGGCCGGCTTCTCGCTGGCGCTGGGCGGGGTGACGTGGGCGGTCGGCTCCTGGGTGCAGTCCAAGGGGCGGATGGCGCCGTACCGGGAGCGGCTCATGGTCGCCGGGATGGTGATGGTGGCCCTCGCCATCGCGGCGGCCCCGGCGGTGCTCATCGAGGCCGTCCCCGTCTGGACGGTGGCGCTGGCGTGGGCGGGTGGCTGCCTCGGCATGGGGCTGGTGATCGGCCCGACCAGCGTGCTGCTGCTGGAACTGTCGGCGCCCGAGGAGGCCGGCGCGAACTCCGCCGCGCTCCAGATCTCCGACGCCCTCGCGAACGTGGTGCTGCTCGCGGCCGTGGGCGCGGCCTTCGCCGGGCTCGGCGGGGGAGCGGTGGGGTCGGCCGGGCACACCCCGACCGGGGGCGCCGCCTCCGCCTCGCACCCCGCCGCCTTCCTGGCGGTGTTCCTGCCGATGGCGTGCGTGGCGCTGGTGGGGGCGTGGGTCGCGACCCGGCTGGACCCCGCCCCGGAGAGCCAGGGGACGGCTCCCGCCCCCGCCGGGACGGGCACCCGGAAAAGCTGAGGAGGCGGTCGGCCCGAGGGGATAGGTTCGGCGGCATGTACGAGCTGAACGTCCCCCTCTCCGACGCCGAGCGCGCCGAGCTCTCCGACCTGGCCGACGCCACCGGCCGCACGCCCGAGGCGCTCGCGCTGGACGCCGTACGGGAGCACCTGCGGGCGGAGCGTGAGCGCGTCGGGGAGGCCGCCGCGCGCCTAGCCCGTGCCCACGCCCCGCTGCTGGAGAGGCTCGGGCAGTGAGCGAGACCCCTGCCGTGCGCCACCTCACCCTCGCCGAGGTCCTCGACCTCGCCCGGCACGCCTGCCTGGCCCAGGACCAGCCCGTGGAGCTGCGCGCCCCTGGGCTGCTGGAGTCCGCCGTGCACCGGCCACGGGCCCGCATGCTGGGGACGCCCGCCTACGAGGACCCGTACGAGCAGGCCGCCGCGCTGCTCCACGGCATCGCCGCGAACCACCCCCTGGTCGACGGCAACAAGCGCACCGCCTGGCTGGCCGCCGCCACCTTCCTCGCCGTGAACGGCGTGGACCTCGCGGCGGTGGACCAGGACACGGCGTACGACCTGGTCATCGACGTGGCCGCCGGCCACGAGGCCGATGTCGCCGTGATCGCCGAGCGGTTGCGCGCGATGTGACGCTCGCCGCACCCGCCGAGGTCACGGGCCTGTCCCTCCGGAAGGGGCGGGCGGGGGCCGGTAAGGTGGCCCGGTTGTCCTACGTACGACCGCGACCGTGACTGAGACGAACCGGAGACCGTGACTACTACCGCCTCCCACCACCTCTCACCCGCCTTCCCCGGCCGCGCGCCGTGGGGCACCGCGAGCAAGCTGCGTGCCTGGCAGGAGGGTGCCCTGACCCGGTACATCGAGACGCAGCCGCGCGACTTCCTCGCGGTGGCGACCCCCGGAGCCGGAAAGACCACCTTCGCGCTGACCCTCGCGTCCTGGCTGCTGCACCACCACGTGGTGCAGCAGGTGACCGTCGTCGCGCCGACCGAGCACCTGAAGAAGCAGTGGGCGGAGGCGGCGGCCCGGATAGGCATCCGGCTCGACCCGGAGTACTCCGCCGGGCCGCTGAGCAAGGATTACCACGGGGTCGCCGTCACCTACGCGGGTGTCGGCGTCCGCCCGATGCTGCACCGCAACCGCTGCGAGCAGCGCAAGACCCTGGTGATCCTCGACGAGATCCACCACGCGGGCGACTCGAAGTCCTGGGGCGAGGCCTGCCTGGAGGCCTTCGACCCGGCGACCCGGCGCCTGGCCCTGACCGGCACGCCCTTCCGGTCCGACACGAACCCGATCCCCTTCGTCACGTACGAGGAGGGCAACGACGGGATCCGCCGGTCCTCCGCGGACTACACGTACGGCTACGGCAACGCGCTCGGCGACGGCGTCGTGCGGCCGGTCATCTTCCTCTCCTACAGCGGCAACATGCGCTGGCGCACCAAGGCGGGCGACGAGATCGCGGCCCGCCTCGGCGAGCCGATGACCAAGGACGCCATCTCGCAGGCCTGGCGCACGGCGCTGGACGCGCGCGGCGACTGGATGCCGAACGTGCTGCGCGCCGCCGACCAGCGCCTGACGGAGGTCAGGAAGGGCATCCCGGACGCGGGCGGCCTCGTCATCGCCTCCGACCAGGACTCGGCACGCGCGTACGCCAAGCTGATCCGCGAGATCACCGGGACCAAGGCGACCCTGGTGCTCTCGGACGACACGGGCGCCTCGAAGAACATCGACACCTTCAGCGGGAACGACGACCGCTGGATGGTCGCGGTCCGCATGGTGTCCGAGGGTGTCGACGTCCCGCGCCTGGCGGTCGGCGTGTACGCGACGACGATCTCGACGCCGCTGTTCTTCGCGCAGGCGGTCGGGCGTTTCGTGCGATCGCGCAGGCGCGGCGAGACGGCGTCCGTGTTCCTTCCGACGATCCCCTACCTCCTCGGCTTCGCGAACGAGATGGAGGTCGAGCGAGACCACGTCCTCGACAAGCCGAAGAAGCAGGGCGAGGAGGACCCGTACGCCGAGTCCGAGAAGGAGATGGACGAGGCGAACCGGCAGGAGGACGAGGACACCGGCGAGGACGAGCAGATGTCCTTCGAGGCGCTGGAGTCCGACGCCGTGTTCGACCGGGTGCTCTACGACGGCGCCGAGTTCGGCATGCAGGCGCACCCCGGCAGCGAGGAGGAGCAGGACTACCTCGGCATCCCGGGGCTGCTGGAGCCGGACCAGGTGCAGATGCTGCTCCAGAAGCGGCAGTCGCGCCAGATCGCGCACAGCCGCCGCAAGCCGGACTCGGAGGCGGACCTGCTGGAGCTGCCGGCCGACAGGCGGCCGGTGGTTTCGCACAAGGAGCTGCTGGAGCTGCGCAAGTCGCTGAACACGATGGTCGGTGCGTACGTCCACCAGAGCGGCAAGCCGCACGGGGTGATCCACACGGAGCTGCGCCGGGTGTGCGGCGGACCGCCGAGCGCGGAGGCGACGGCGGGGCAGCTGCGCGAGCGGATCAAGAAGGTGCAGGAGTGGGCCACGCGGATGCGGTAGCGCGTCCGCGGGGGGTGTGACACGCGGAACGGGGTCCTTGCGCTGCTGCGCACGGACCCCGTTCCCGTACTGCCTACTGGCTGTTTACCGGCTGCCGTCAGGCGCCGACGCGCCGACGGCGGCCGTTGCCCGCGACGAGGGCCGCACCCAGGGCGAGCGCGACGCCGCCGGCGCCGAGGGCCCAGGTGGTGGCCGCGTCGGTACCGGTCTCGGCGAGCTGACCACCGGCGTTGGTGGTGGTGCCCGTGGTGCCCGTGCCGGTGGAGCCGGTGCCGGTGTTGTGGTCGACGATCGGCGTGGTGGAGGTACCACCGTTCGGCTTGGTGCCGCCGCCGGTGTGGCCGCCACCGTTGTTGCCGGTGTGGCCGCCGTTCCCGGTGTTGCCGCCGCCGTTGGAGCCGGCGCCCTCCAGCTTGGAGGTCACGTAGTTGTTCTTCGAGAAGCTCTCGTCACCCTCCTCGTTGCTCCAGCCGGTGGGGGTGATCGCGATGTCGTCCGCCGGGGCGTTCTTCGCGAACTTCAGGCGGAGCTTGATGTCGAACTTGTCGTCCTTGGCGATCGCGCCGCGGCCGAAGTCCAGGTTGAACACGCCGTCGGAGCCGCTGGACTCCGCCGGGTACCAGTCCCAGTTGCCCTCCTCGTCGGGGAGGTAGACCTCAAGGGCGATGTAGCCGTTGTCGAACTTCGTCGTACGGGTCAGCAGGTCGACGCCGAGCGAGTAGTCCTTGTGGTCCTTGCCGCCGGTGTTGTCCACCTGGATGGTGAACTCCTGCCAGCCGCCGCCGGCCTTGAAGGAGGACGGCAGGTCCTTGATCGCGAGCTTCGGGCCGTCGGCCACCCACTTCGCGGCGTCCTTGGCGTCGGCCGCGTCCGCGGCCTTCGCGGCCGGAGCCGGGGTCTGGGCGGCGGGCTTGGCGTCCGCGGCGGGCTTGGCGGCGTCGGCGGCGGGAACCGCCGGGGTCTCCGCGGCCGGCTTCGCGGCGTCGGCGGCCGGGGTCGCCGGGGTCTCGGCGGCGGGCTTCGCGGCCGGGGTCTCGGCGGCCGGGGTCTCCGCGGCGGGCTTGGCAGCCTCCGCCGGGGTCGCCGGGGCCTCCGCGGCCGGCTTGGCGGCGGCGTCGGCGGCCGGAGCCGCGTCCGGCGTGGTGATCGCCGGGTTCTGGACCTCGTCCGCCATGGCGGGCGTGGCCATGAGGACCGTCGGGCCCACCACGGCAGCGGCGGCGACGATGGCCATGCGCTTCAGCTTCACTTGTACTTCTTTCCCCTACGTGGGCACGGCGTTGCACGCCCTGCCCACCCCCAAAAATCTTTTTGAACGTGATCAGACTAAGGGTGCTGTAAAGCGGTTTTCGCTTGAGGAACATTACGAATTGGCACAGCCGTCCTCAGAAAATGACACAAACCGACAGTAGGCGCCCGGATTCTGGACGAGGCCTTCCGCTGAGCGAACCTGCTCGCTACTGTCCCCGCATCGAACGCCCCGTGGCAGCGCCGCCGCGGGAGCGCAGCCGGTGCCATGGCCGCTACCGGCGGCCTCTCCGTGCGTCGCCGAGGGACCGGCAGCGCTCCACCCCGTGAGAGTCACCGCCGCCCACCCGAAGGAGAGGGAGAAGCGTCGTGACCGCGGAAACCTCCCAGACTCTCGATCGAGGGCTGAGAGTCCTCAAGCTGCTCGCTGACACCGACCACGGTCTGACTGTCACCGAGCTTTCCAACCGCCTCGGTGTCAACCGCACCGTGGTCTACCGACTGCTCGCGACCCTCGAACAGCACGCCCTGGTCCGCCGCGACCTCGGCGGCCGGGCCCGCGTCGGGCTCGGCGTGCTGCGGCTGGGGCGTCAGGTCCACCCGCTCGTGCGGGAGGCGGCGCTGCCCGCGCTGCGCTCGCTCGCCGAGGACATAGGCGCCACCGCGCACCTGACCCTCGTCGACGGCACCGAGGCGCTCGCCGTCGCCGTCGTCGAGCCGACCTGGACCGACTACCACGTCGCCTACCGGGCCGGTTTCCGGCACCCCCTGGACCGCGGTGCGGCCGGCCGGGCCATCCTGGCCGCCCGCCAGGGCACGCTCATAGAGCCCGGCTACACCCTGACCCACGGCGAACTCGAAGCGGGCGCCAGCGGTGCCGCCGCCCCGCTGGTCGGCATCACCGGGCTGGAGGGCAGCGTCGGCGTGGTGATGCTGGCCGACGCCGTACCTGAGCGGGTGGGCCCGCGCGTGGTCGACGCCGCCCGCGAGGTCGCCGACGCCCTGCGCTAGCCAGTGGCCGCCGGCGGTGTTCCCCGGTGAGGGCGCCGCGCGGGCCGCGGCCCGGCCGCCGGGGAGCCCCCGGCAGCCCCGCGAGATCG
>NZ_JBGWAB010000039.1:0-59037 GCF_041862025.1 Streptomyces sp. AB3(2024) | reverse complement strand
GTCGCCGCCCTCGTCACGGCCGCCGCCGCGCTGGCCGCGCTCCCGCTGGGGCTGCCCGCCGCCGTCCAGTGCGCCGCGGCCGTCGCAGCGGGCCTGCTCGCCGCCGACCTCCTGCTGCGCCGCTGCGTCCGCCGCTTCGGCGGGGTCACCGGGGACGTCTTCGGCGCCCTGTGCGAAGTGGCGGCGACCACCGCCCTGGTGACCCTCTCCCTCGGCTGAGCCCGCGCGCCCGCCCGCGTACCCTCGGGGCATGGCCGAGACGGGGACCCAGACGCAGACCGCCACCACGCCCATCAGGGTGCTGCTCGCCGACGACCAGGCGCTGCTGCGCAGCGCGTTCAAGGTGCTGGTCGACTCCGAGGCCGACATGGAGGTCGTCGGCGAGGCCGCCGACGGGGCACAGGCCTACGCCCTCGCGCGCGAGCGGCGGGCCGACGTCGTCCTCATGGACATCCGGATGCCCGGCACCGACGGACTCGCCGCCACCCGCATGATCAGCGCCGACCCGGAGCTCTCCGGGGTCCGCGTCGTCATGCTGACCACCTTCGAGGTGGACGAGTACGTGGTCCAGGCGCTGCGCGCCGGGGCCTCCGGCTTCCTCGGCAAGGGCGCCGAACCCGACGAGCTGCTGAACGCCATCCGCGTCGCGGCGGCCGGCGAGGCACTGCTCTCCCCGGCCGCGACGAAGGGCCTCATCGTCAGCTTCCTCGCCCAGGGCGGCCACGCCGAGGCCCCCGCCACCGGCTCCGCCCACGCCGAACGGCTCGCCGCGCTGACCGTCCGCGAGCGCGAGGTCCTCGTCCTCGTCGCCGCCGGCCTCTCCAACGACGGCATCGCCGGACGGCTGGAGGTCAGCCCGCTCACGGTCAAGACCCACGTCAACCGGGCCATGGCGAAGCTCGGCGCCCGCGACAGGGCGCAATTGGTGGTCATCGCGTACGAATCGGGCCTGGTCCGCCCGCGCTCCGACTGACCGGACGGGGTCCGCAGTACAACGGAGCACCGCGGAGTACTGCGGACGCGGTATGCCGCGCATAAGGACAGGACCTGGGAGCGACGCAGCGGCGCTCCGGCGTGGGCGAGGCTGGGACGCCCCCACCCGCGTCCGGCAGAGAGATCCCACATCCATGTCCTGGCTGTCCCGCTTCAGCCTTGCCCAGAGAGCGCTGATCGGCCTCGTGTCGATCGTCGCGCTGCTCTTCGGCGTCATAGCCATCCCGCAGCTCAAGCAGCAGCTGCTGCCCTCCATCGAACTGCCGATGGTCTCCGTGCTCGCGCCGTACCAGGGCGCCTCGCCCGACGTGGTGGAGAAGCAGGTCATCGAGCCCATCGAGGCCACCCTCAAGGGCGTCGACGGCATCACCGGCATCACCTCCACCGCCAGCGAGGGCAACGCCCTCATCCGGGCCACCTTCGACTACGGCGACAGCGGCACCAAGCAGCTCGTCGCCGACGTCCAGCAGGCCGTCAACCGGGCCCGCGTCCGGCTGCCCTCCGAGGTGGACCCGCAGGTGGTCGCCGGCTCCACCGACGACATCCCCACCGTCGTCCTCGCCGTCACCTCGGACAAGGACCAGCAGGCCCTGGCCGACCAGCTGAACAAGTCCGTCGTCCCGGTCCTGGAGGACATCGAGGGCGTCGGCCAGGTCAGCGTCGACGGCGTCCGCGACCTCCAGGTCACCGTCACCCCCGACGAGGCGAAGCTCGCCGCGGCCGGCCTCGACGGGACGAAGCTCGCCGAAGGCCTCAAGGCCGGCGGCGCCACCGTTCCCGCAGGCTCCTTCGACGAGGGCGGCAAGAACCGCACCGTCCGCGTCGGGTCCGGATACACCTCCCTCGCCCAGCTGGAGGACCTCCGGCTGACCCCGGGGCCCGGCAAGCAGGCCGTCCGCCTCGCCGACGTGGCCGCGGTCAAGCAGGAGCCCGCCGCGGGCGACTCGATCACCCGCACCAACGGCAAGCCCAGCCTCGCCCTCGTCCTCACCATGGACAAGGACGGCAGCGCCGTCGCCATCTCGGACGCCGTCAAGGACAAGCTCCCGGAGCTGCGCTCCACCCTCGGCTCCGGCGCCGCGCTGACCGTCGTCAGCGACCAGGGCCCGGCGGTCGCCCGGTCCATCTCCGGCCTGACCACCGAGGGCCTCCTCGGCCTGGCCTTCGCGGTCATCGTGATCCTGGTCTTCCTGGCCTCGATCCGCTCGACCCTGGTCACCGCGGTCTCCATCCCGCTGTCCGTGGTCCTCGCCCTGATCGTGCTGTGGACCCGCGACCTGTCGCTCAACATGCTGACGCTGGGCGCGCTCACCATCGCCATCGGCCGCGTCGTCGACGACTCGATCGTGGTCCTGGAGAACATCAAGCGCCACCTCGGCTACGGCGAGGAGCGCGAGACCGCGATCATCACCGCGGTGCGCGAGGTGGCGGGCGCGGTGACCTCGTCCACGCTCACCACCGTCGCCGTCTTCCTGCCGATCGGCCTGGTCGGCGGCATGATCGGCGAGCTGTTCGGTTCCTTCTCGCTCACCGTGACCGCCGCGCTGCTGGCCTCGCTGCTGGTGTCGCTGACGGTCGTCCCGGTGCTGTCGTACTGGTTCCTGCGCGCCCCCAAGGGAGTCTCGTCGGCGGACGCCGAGAGCGCCGCGAAGGCGCGCCGCGAGGCCGAGGAGAAGGAGGCGAAGAGCCGCCTCCAGCGCTTCTACGTCAAGGTGCTGGGCTTCGCCACCCGGCGCCGCCTGACCAGCGTGGCCATCGCGGTCGTCGTCCTGGTCGCCACCTTCGCCATGACCCCGCTGCTGAAGACCAACTTCTTCGACCAGGGCGAGCAGGACGTCCTGACGGTCAAGCAGGAGCTCGCCCCCGGCACCTCGCTGGCCGCCTCCGACGAGGCCGCCCGCAAGGTGGAGAAGGCCCTCGGCTCCGTGGACGGCGTCAAGGACTACCAGGTCACCGTCGGCTCCTCCGGTTTCCTCGCGGCCTTCGGCGGCGGTACGGGCACCAACCAGGCCTCCTACCAGGTCACCCTGAAGGACTCCGGCGACTCCGAGGCCGTCAAGGGGCGGATCCAGGACGCCCTGGCGAAGCTGGACGGCATCGGCGACACCTCCATCTCGGCGGGCGGAGGCTTCGGCAGCCAGAACCTGAGCGTGGTCGTCAAGGCCGGTGACGCGGGCGTCCTGGCCAAGGCCGCCGAGCAGGTCCGCGCCGAGGTGGCCACCCTGAAGGACGTCACCGACGTCCAGAGCGACCTGGCCCAGTCGGTGCCCCGCATCGCCGTCACCGCCACCCCCAAGACCGCCGAGGCCGGCCTGAACCAGGCCGCGCTGGGCGCCGTCGTAGCCCAGGCCGTCCGGGGCAACCCGGTGGCCAAGGCCGTACTGGACGACACCGAGCGGGACATCGTCGTCCGCTCCGCCCACCCGGCCACCACCCTGGCCGAACTCCAGGCCCTGCCGGTCGGCCCGGCCAAGCTCGGTGACATCGCCGACGTCAAGGTGATCCCCGGCCCGGTCGCGATGACCCGGATCGACGGCGCCCGCGCCGCCACCGTCACCGCCAAGCCGGTCGGCGACAACACCGGCGCGGTCAGCGCCGCGCTCCAGACCAAGATCAAGGCCCTGGACCTGCCGGCCGGCGCCACCGCCGCCATCGGCGGCGTCTCCCAGGACCAGGACAAGGCCTTCGGTTCGCTCGGCCTGGCCATGTTCGCCGCCATCGCGATCGTGTTCATGCTGCTGGTGGCGACCTTCCGCTCGCTGGTCCAGCCGCTGATCCTGCTGGTCTCCATCCCCTTCGCCGCCACCGGCGCGCTGGGCCTGCTGATCGCCACCGGCACCCCGATGGGCGTCCCAGCGATGATCGGCATGCTGATGCTGATCGGCATCGTCGTGACCAACGCGATCGTCCTGATCGACCTGGTCAACCAGTACCGGGCCCAGGGCCTGGGCGTCGTCGAGGCGGTCATCGAGGGCGGCCGCCACCGTCTGCGGCCGATCCTGATGACGGCCCTGGCGACGATCTTCGCCCTGCTCCCGATGGCGCTGGGCGTCACCGGCGAGGGCGGCTTCATCTCGCAGCCGCTCGCGGTCGTGGTGATCGGCGGCCTGGTCAGCTCGACGCTGCTGACCCTGCTGCTGGTGCCGACCCTCTACACGATGGTCGAGCTCCGCAAGGAACGCCGCCGCGCGAAGAAGCAGGCCCGCCTCACGGTGGTCCCGCCCCAGCCGGCGGACGAATCCCCGGTCACGGTCTGACCCCGCCACTGCGAGGGCCCCGGACACCGCTGCACCCGGTGTCCGGGGCCCTCGGTCGATCCAGAGCCGGTAGCAAGCCGCCCTGGCTCCTGCCGGGGGCGTCCGTGCGGAAGAAGGCCGAGGCGACCAGCGAGGCGATGCTCGCGATCTCACGTGCGGCGGCCAGGGTCTCGGCCGAGGGGATGGCACCGCGGCCGAGCAGGCGGCGCACCATCTCTTCCTGCCCGAACCGGACGGCCCAGTCAAGGGCCGTCCTGTGCTTCATCACCGCGTTGACGTCCGCCCCGCGGTCCAGCAGCAGGTCCACCGTCTTCGGGTGCCCCTCGTCGCCCGTCGTGGCTGCCAGCACCAGCGGTACGTGGCCCAGCCGGCCCTGGATGCCGGTGCGGGCACCGGCATCCAGAAGAACCCCGACAACCGTCGTGTGCCCGTGGCGCGCCGCCAGGCACAGAGGTGTCGACTCCCGGTACTCACCCGCCTGCTGCTCCGGATCGGCGCCCGCTGCGACCAGTCGGCGGACGACATCGGCATGCCCCTGCTCCACTGCCAGGTCCAGCGCCGTTCGCCCGTCACGATCCGGCGCGTCGACCACCGCACCCTGCCCCAGCAGCCGGACCACCTCGCCCACGTCGCCGTCGCCCGCCGCCCGCACCAGTCGATCCGCGATGTCCATACCTCGATCATTCCGGGCCTCGGCGCCGGAGGGACGGGTTCGATGGCACGGGACACACACGAAGGGGCGCCCGGCGGTGGCCGGGCGCCCCTTCGTGCGGGTCACCGTTACGGCAGCGCCAGCATCCGCTCCAGTGCGAGCTTCGCGAAGCTCTCCGTCTCCTTGTCGACCTGGATCTGGTTGACCAGGTTGCCCTCGGCCAGGGACTCCAGGGTCCACACCAGGTGCGGGAGGTCGATGCGGTTCATCGTCGAGCAGAAGCAGACCGTCTTGTCGAGGAAGACGACCTCCTTGTCCTCCGACGCGAAACGATTCGCCAGCCGCCGGACCAGGTTCAGCTCGGTGCCGATGGCCCACTTGGAGCCGGCCGGGGCCGCCTCCAGCGCCTTGATGATGTACTCCGTCGAGCCGACGTAGTCCGCGGCCGCCACGACCTCGTGCTTGCACTCCGGGTGGACCAGGACGTTCACGCCGGGGATGCGGGCACGCACGTCGTTGACGGAGTCGACCGAGAACCGGCCGTGCACCGAGCAGTGGCCGCGCCACAGGATCATCTTCGCGTTCCGCAGCTGCTCGGCCGTCAGGCCGCCGTTCGGCTTGTGCGGGTTGTAGAGCACGCAGTCGTCCAGGGACATGCCCATGTCGCGGACGGCGGTGTTGCGGCCCAGGTGCTGGTCGGGGAGGAACAGCACCTTCTCGCCCTGCTCGAAGGCCCACTCCAGGGCCTTCTTCGCGTTGGACGACGTACAGATCGTGCCGCCGTGCTTGCCGGTGAAGGCCTTGATGTCGGCGGAGGAGTTCATGTACGAGACGGGGACGGTCGCCGCGGCGACACCGGCCTCGGTCAGCACGTCCCAGCACTCGGCGACCTGTTCGGCGGTGGCCATGTCGGCCATCGAGCAGCCGGCCGCGAGGTCGGGCAGCACGACCTTCTGGTCGTCCGAGGTCAGGATGTCCGCGGACTCGGCCATGAAGTGCACGCCGCAGAAGACGATGTACTCGGCCTCCGGCTTGGCCGCGGCGTCCTTGGCCAGCTTGAAGGAGTCGCCGGTGACGTCGGCGAACTCGATGACCTCGTCGCGCTGGTAGTGGTGGCCGAGGATGAAGACCTTGTCCCCGAGCTTCTCCTTGGCCGCGCGGGCGCGGGCCACCAGGTCCGGGTCGGACGGCGAGGGGAGGTCGCCGGGACATTCCACCCCGCGCTCGCTCTTGGGGTCGGCCTCACGGCCGAGCAGCAGCAGGGCAAGGGGCGTCGGCTGGACGTCCAAAGGCTGGGCGGTGGTCACGACACGCACCCTTTCTGTTCTGCGACAAGGGACTTCTGGGACTGCGGGAGAGGCGTCTTTGCGACTTCTCGTCTATTTGACGCTATCTATCATAACCGCTTCACGTCACTTTGACGATGCCGATAGTGTCGATGTGACGCATTCGCCCGGCCGGGTGCGGCCCGCTCCACCGGTCCTCTTCGCGGGGTCCACCGCTCCGCCCGGGTGTGCGAGCATGAATATCTGAAACAAGGCGCCGGCCCCGGAATGAATCCGCTGTCCCGCTGGTTGCCACCCACGGCAAGAGTCCGACGTTTCCCCAGCCACCCCGGCGGGGAGCCGCCCACTTCGGGAGTGAATGCAGATGTCCGTACAGGACGACAAGACCACCGTGAGCGACGGCATCCTCCTGTCCGACGCCGCCGCCGAGAAGGTCAGGACCCTGCTGGAGCAGGAAGGCCGCGATGACCTGGCGCTCCGCGTCGCCGTCCAGCCCGGTGGCTGCTCCGGCCTGCGCTACCAGCTCTTCTTCGACGAGCGGTCCCTCGACGGCGACGTCGTCAAGGACTTCGACGGCGTCAAGGTCGTCACCGACCGGATGAGCTCCCCGTACCTGCACGGCGCCTCGATCGACTTCGTCGACACCATCGAGAAGCAGGGCTTCACGATCGACAACCCGAACGCCACCGGCTCCTGCGCCTGCGGCGACTCGTTCAGCTAAACCCGGCTGACCCCGTACGACGAGGGCCCGGGCACCGGTCACAGCGACCGGTGCCCGGGCCCTCGGGCGTTCCCGCTACCGCCTCACTGGCGGGGGAGCGTCTTGCCCGTCGTCGCGTCGACCACCTTCCGGTCGCCGAGCGGCTCGCGGAGCGTGGCCGACGCGGTCATCTCCTGCGCCAGCATGATGCAGGCCTGCCCCGGCCGGTTCGGCGTCTCCGTGACCTTCACCAGCACCGACCCGGCCTCCTCGCGCGCCTCCAGGGCGTACGTGCTGCACACCCCGCCCCAGAAGTTCACCGTCAGCTTCCGGTCGGTCTGCGCGTACGAGAACGCGGGCGCGGTCCTGTCCTGCGGGGGCACCGGGGCGCCGCCGCCGTCCTTGCCCGCCGGGGAGGCCACCGTGCGGCCGGGAGCGCCGTCCTTGCCGGCCACCTCGAACAGCCAGGCCGGCACCAGGCCCCGTCCGCCGTCGACCGTCCCCGGGGTCAGCCCGAGCACGGCCCCCCGTACGGTCTCGGTCCGCGGGGGCTTCATCGGACGCGGCTCCGGGTTGCAGGGCAGAGTGTCCGTCGCGCCCGTCGGCGTGTCCGGGGTCAGCGGCACGGAGGTCGCGCAGCCGCTCGGGCCCGGACCCGTGCCGTCCCCGCCCTTGCCGGCCGCGTTGAGCCGGGCCAGCGCCTCGTCGGCGCCGACCACCGGCTGCTCGCCCGCGCGGACGGGGGCCTTGAGCTCGCCGCTGCCCGCCACCACCTTGGCGTCGGGGCCCACGCTCACGCGGGTGGACCAGCCCGTGGTGGGCAGCCCGCCCACCACCGGGTCGGCGCTCACCACCCGTACGGAACCCTGGAGCAGGCGGGCGTCCTGCTTGGCGTCGCCCTGACCCGCAGCCGCCAGCACCGGGGCCGCGGCCGCCCTGGCCGCCTCCTCGGACACCGGCCCCGCGCCCGCGTCCGACCCGGCGACCGCGGACCCCTCGGCGGGACCCTGGGGGAGGGTGGCCGGGCCGCAGGTGTCCTTGCCGCGCACGCAGTCGTCCCCGGCGCCGCCGCCGTTCGGGGCGCCGCCCTGGAAGCGGGAGAAGCTCCACGTCCCGGGAGCCTTGCGGGTCACCGTGAGCCGGGGCCCCGAGCCGTCGGCGGTCTCCCCGGCCTGCCACTGCTCGCCGTTCAGGCGCGGCGCGCCGGAGATCCCCAGGGCTTGGGCGAGCCGGGCCACCTCGTCGGAGGAGACCTCGCCGGACGCCGCGAAGGACGGCGCCCCGCCCGCCGGGGCCTGCGGCAGCTGCCCCTCGGCCCGGTAGGTGACCCCGCCGCCGGACGGATCCGGCTCCCCGGGCGCGATGCCGGGCCCGGACGGGGACCCCGCGGGGCGGGGAGCGACGGCCGCGCTGTCACTCGTACGGGTTCCGCTGCCCGAGGCGTCTCCGTAGGCCGTGGACGCCCAGTACGCCGTACCACCGCCGGCCAGCAGGACGGCGGCCGCGATCGAGCCGATGGCCCAGGCCGGCCGCCGTCGTGTGGCGCGTGATGTGTCGGGTTGTTCGCTGGTCACCGCATCGCTCCTTCGCGTGTCCCGCCGTACGTGATGCGGGTGTGACGCGGCGGTCGCGAAACCGGTTCCCTCCCGGTGGCCCTCAGTCCCCGTAGGCGGCGGTGGAGGCGATCAGCCGGGCCGAGGCGGGCGGGACGCTGATGCCGTGGATCTGCGAGGGCGTGACGCGGACCGGGCGGGGCTCGTGCGGGACGGGCCAGTGCGGTGCCATCCGGGCGCAGTCGCCCAGCAGCCGGGCGAAGCCGGGGCGGGCGCCGGGGCGGGCGCCGGCGGTGGAGTCTGCGTACCCGAAGCCATCGGTATAGGTCATGAGGGCACGGTAGGCACGCCAACAAGGGCGAAGGAAGTCCTACTACGGGGTAGTTTCGACGGGTCGGCCCACTGCCGTGGACCGGGTAGTTTTGACTGTCCCCTTGCCGTCCTCAGCAGGAGCATCCACGCCGTGCGCATCGCAGTCACCGGCTCCATCGCCACCGACCACCTCATGACCTTCCCGGGCCGCTTCGCCGACCAGTTCGTCGCGGACCAGCTCCACACGGTCTCCCTCTCCTTCCTCGTCGACAACCTCGACGTGCGGCGGGGCGGCGTCGGCCCGAACATCTGCTTCGGCATGGGGCAGCTGGGAAGCCGCCCGATCCTGGTCGGCGCGGCCGGCTCGGACTTCGACGAGTACCGCGCCTGGCTGGACCGCCACGGGGTCGACACCGAGTCGGTGCGGATCTCCGAGGTGCTGCACACCGCGCGATTCGTCTGCACCACGGACTCCGACCACAACCAGATCGGCTCCTTCTACACGGGCGCGATGAGCGAGGCCCGCCAGATCGAGCTGAAGGCCGTCGCCGACCGGGTGGGCGGGCTGGACCTCGTCCTCATCGGCGCCGACGACCCCGAGGCGATGCTCCGCCACACGGAGGAGTGCCGGACGCGGGGGATCCCCTTCGCCGCAGACTTCTCGCAGCAGATCGCGCGGATGGACGGCGAGAACATCCGCACCCTGATGGAGGGTGCGACGTACCTCTTCTCGAACGAGTACGAGAAGGGGCTCATCGAGTCGAAGTCCGGCTGGACCGACGAGGAGATCCTCGCCAAGGTCGGCACCCGCGTCACCACGCTGGGCGCGCAGGGCGTGCGGATCGAGCGGGTCGGGCAGGAGCCGGTCGTCGTCGGCTGCCCGGAGGAGACCGCGAAGGTCGACCCCACCGGTGTCGGCGACGCGTTCCGCGCGGGGTTCCTGACGGGGCTCGGCTGGGGCGTCGGGCTGGAGCGGGCGGCGCAGCTGGGCTGCATGCTCGCGACGCTGGTCATCGAGACCCTGGGCACCCAGGAGTACACGCTGGCGCGGGCGCACTTCATGGAGCGCTTCACGAAGGCCTACGGCGAAGCGGCGGCCGCGGAGGTCCGCGCCCACCTTCCCGGCTGACGGGTCCCCAGCGGGACGCTCGCGGGGGCCGGCCAGGCCCCCGGAGCGGTCCCGGGCCCCGGGAGGTCAGGTGGTGCGGCGGACCGTGTACGCCGTGCCGGCGGGACGGGGGGACTCGCCGAGGTAGGCGTGCCCCCGCATCGCGCACCACGCCGGGATGTCCAGCCGGGCCACCTCGTCGTCCGACAGGACGGTGACGGTGCCCCCCACCGGAACCCGTCCGATGGCGCGGGCGAGCTCGATCACCGGCTGCGGGCAGCGCAGGCCGAGGGCGTCGAGCTCCAGGGAGTCCGCCACCGGGGCGACGGACGCCGGTTCGCCCGCGCCCAGCTTCTCGCGGATCCCGGCCACCGCCCCCGGCAGCACCTCCAGGAAACCGTTGACCTCCTCCGCCGAGGTCCCCGTCGGCAGGGACACCCGCACGTTCCCCTCCGACAGCACCCCCATCGCCCGCAGCACGTGACTGGGGGTCAGGGTGGAGCTGGTGCAGGAGGACCCGGAGGAGACCGAGTACCCGGCGCGGTCCAGCTCGTGGAGCAGGGTCTCGCCGTCCACGTACAGGCAGGAGAAGGTCACCAGGTGCGGGAGCCGGCGCTCGGCGTCGCCCACCACCTCCACGTCCGGCACCAGCCGGGCCACCCGGCGCCGGATCCGGTCGACCAGCACCCGCAGCCGTGCCGCCTCCGCCTCGGCCTCGGCCCGTACCGCCCGCAGGGAGGCGGCCGCCGCGACGATCGCGGGGAGGTTGGCGAAGCCGGGGGAGCGGCCCGACTCCCTTTCGTCGGCGGGGCCTTGAGGTGCGAAGCGGACCCCCTTGCGGACGGCGAGCAGCCCGATCCCGGGCGGCCCGCCCCACTTGTGGGCGCTCGCCGCGAGGAGCGACCAGGCGCCGTCCACCCGGCCCCACCCCAGGGACTGGGCCGCGTCCACGAGCAGCGGCACCCCGGCGGCCGCGCAGACCTCGGCGACCTCCGCCACCGGCTGGACCGTGCCGACCTCGTGATTGGCCGACTGGAGGCAGGCCAGAGCGGTGCCGGATCCGAGGGCGGCCGCGTACCCGTCGGGCGAGACGGCGCCGAGGCGGTCGACCGGAACCTGCGTCACCGTGCCCCCGGCGGCCGCGTGCGCGTCCGCCGCGTGCAGTACAGAACTGTGTTCGACCGCCGATACGACCAGGTGCCCGCCGACCCGTCGTCGCCCCGCCAGGGCTCCCGCCACCCCCGTGTGAACCGCGTGCGTCCCCGATGGGGTGAACACGAGCTCGTCGGCCCGGCATCCCACGGCATCGGCCGCCGCCTCCCGCGCCGCGTCCAGCAGCAGCCGGGCGCGCCGCCCCTCGCGGTACAGTCGGGCCGGATCCGCCCAGCCCTCGTCGAGGGCGGCCTGCAGCGCCTGACGGGCCACGGGGTGCAGCGGGGCGGCGGAGGCGGTGTCGAAGTAGGGCATCCGGCCACGCTAAC
The DNA here is from genome assembly GCF_041862025.1 of Streptomyces sp. AB3(2024). Taxonomy (NCBI): domain Bacteria; kingdom Bacillati; phylum Actinomycetota; class Actinomycetes; order Kitasatosporales; family Streptomycetaceae; genus Streptomyces; species Streptomyces sp. AB3(2024). Next base: position 47,695 of record NZ_JBGWAB010000039.1, on the reverse strand, counting down.
CGGAGGCCGCGGACGGCCGGGGTCAGGGGCCGTCAGATGTCGTCCGGAGCCCGCCATTCAGGGCCGGATGGCCCGTCCCCCGTACGGCGGATCCATCCCTTCGGGGGCAGTAGCGGCGCGTTGGGCACCCTCCCCGCGCGACCCCAAATAGCGTCCAGTAGGGTTTGGTCCGCATAAACATCCAAACCCCTGCCTGCGTCAGGGCCGGCGACCGACCCGAACACGGCCGCGGCCGGCCGCGCGGGCCGAGACTCTCGGGAAGGCGCTACGTGAGTCCCTACGGCTCCGACCGCTCGCCGCGGCGCCCGATGCGGCGGAAGCTGCTGCAGGCGCTGACTGCGGGCGTGGTCCTGGCGACCGCCACTGGTTGCTCGTACAACTGGCAAGACTTCCCCCGCCTCGGAATGCCCTATCCGGTCACGGAGGAGGCGCCTCGCATCCTGTCCCTGTGGCAGGGGTCGTGGGCAGCTGCTCTCATCACGGGCATCCTGGTGTGGGGCCTGATCATCTGGAGCATCATCTTCCACCGGCGCAGCCGGACGAAGATCGAGGTCCCTGCGCAGACCCGGTACAACATGCCCATCGAGGCGCTGTACACCGTGGTCCCGCTCATCATCGTCTCGGTGCTCTTCTACTTCACCGCGCGTGACGAGTCGAAGCTGCTCGCCCTCACCAAGCCGGCCCACACGATCAACGTGGTCGGCTTCCAGTGGAGCTGGGGCTTCAACTACGTCGAGAACGTCGACGGCGATGCGGCCACGCCGAAGGCGGGCGAGGTCCCCAAGGAGATCGCCACCATTCCGGACCGCTTCACCAAGGACTTCCCCCTGGGCGCCGAAGGCGTCTACGACAAGGGCGTCCCCGGCGACCGGAACCCGGAGACCAACAACCCGGGACCGACCCTCTACCTCCCCAAGGGCGAGAAGGTCCGCTTCATCCTGTCGTCGAACGACGTCATCCACTCCTTCTGGGTGGTGCCCTTCCTGTTCAAGCAGGACGTCATCCCCGGCCACACGAACGTCTTCGAGGTGACCCCCTCCAAGGAGGGCATCTTCATGGGCAAGTGTGCCGAGCTCTGCGGCGTCGACCACTCCCGGATGCTCTTCAACGTGAAGGTCGTCTCCCCTGCGGAGTACCGGGCGCACCTGAAGCTGCTGGCGGAGAAGGGGCAGACCGGCTTCCTCCCGGCCGGCATCAAGCAGACTGACCCGGCCCGGAATGCGGAAGTGAACAAACTGTGAGCATCCTCAACGAATCCCAGGGTGCCGCCGCCGACTCGTATGAGAACGAGCTGCCGGTGCGGCGCAAGCAGCCGGGCAACGTGGTCGTGAAGTGGCTGACCACGACCGACCACAAGACCATCGGCACGATGTACCTGGTCACGTCGTTCGTGTTCTTCATCATCGGCGGGATCATGGCGCTCTTCATGCGCGCCGAGCTGGCCCGTCCGGGCACGCAGATCATGTCGAACGAACAGTTCAACCAGGCCTTCACCATGCATGGCACGATCATGCTGCTGATGTTCGCCACCCCGCTGTTCGCCGGCTTCGCGAACTGGATCATGCCGCTGCAGATCGGCGCGCCCGACGTGGCGTTCCCGCGGCTGAACATGTTCGCGTACTGGCTGTACCTCTTCGGCTCGTCCATCGCGGTGGCCGGCTTCGTCACCCCCTCGGGTGCGGCCGACTTCGGCTGGTTCGCCTACTCCCCGCTGTCGGACGCCGTCCGCTCGCCGGGCATCGGCTCCGACATGTGGATCATGGGTCTGGCCTTCTCGGGCTTCGGCACGATCCTCGGCTCGGTCAACTTCATCACCACGATCATCTGCATGCGCGCTCCCGGCATGACGATGTTCCGCATGCCGATCTTCACCTGGAACGTGCTGCTGACCGGTGTCCTGGTCCTGCTCGCCTTCCCGGTGCTGGCCGCCGCGCTGTTCGCGCTGGAGGCCGACCGCAAGTTCGGTGCGCACGTGTTCGACGCGGCCAACGGCGGCGCCTTGCTGTGGCAACACCTCTTCTGGTTCTTCGGACACCCAGAGGTGTACATCATCGCGCTACCGTTCTTCGGAATCATTTCCGAGGTCATCCCGGTCTTCTCCCGCAAGCCGATGTTCGGTTACATCGGTCTGATCGCGGCGACGATCTCGATCGCCGGCCTCTCGGTGACCGTGTGGGCCCACCACATGTACGTGACCGGCGGCGTGCTCCTGCCGTTCTTCTCGTTCATGACCTTCCTGATCGCGGTACCGACCGGTGTGAAGTTCTTCAACTGGATCGGCACCATGTGGAAGGGCTCGCTGTCCTTCGAGACCCCGATGCTCTGGGCCATCGGCTTCCTGATCACCTTCACCTTCGGTGGTCTGACCGGTGTCATCCTGGCCTCGCCCCCGATGGACTTCCACGTCTCCGACTCGTACTTCGTCGTCGCGCACTTCCACTACGTCATCTTCGGCACCGTGGTCTTCGCGATGTTCTCCGGCTTCCACTTCTGGTGGCCGAAGTTCACGGGCAAGATGCTGGACGAGCGCCTCGGCAAGATCACCTTCTGGACGCTGTTCGTCGGCTTCCACGGCACCTTCCTGGTCCAGCACTGGCTGGGTGTCGAGGGCATGCCGCGTCGTTACGCGGACTACCTCGCCGCCGACGGCTTCACGACGCTGAACACGATCTCCACGATCAGCTCGTTCCTGCTCGGCCTGTCGATGCTGCCCTTCATGTACAACGTCTGGAAGACGGCGAAGTACGGGAAGAAGATCGAGGTCGACGACCCGTGGGGCTACGGCCGTTCGCTGGAGTGGGCGACCTCCTGCCCGCCGCCGCGGCACAACTTCCTCACCCTGCCGCGGATCCGTTCCGAATCCCCGGCGTTCGACCTGCACCACCCGGAGATCGCGGCCCTCGACCACCTTGAGGACCACAGCGCCGGCACCAAGGCCGTCACCGGTGGCAAGGAGGCCGGCAAGTGAAGATCCAGGGCAAGATGTTCCTCTGGCTCGCCGTCTTCATCCTGATCATGACCGTCGTGTACGGCGTCTGGTCGAAGGAGCCGGTCGGAACCACCGCTCTCGCGCTGGCCTTCGGCCTGAGCGCCATGATCGGCTACTACCTGGCCTTCACGGCCAAGCGCGTGGACGAGATGGCCCAGGACAACCTGGAGGCCGAGGTCGCCGACGAGGCGGGCGAGCTGGGGTTCTTCTCCCCGCACAGCTGGCAGCCGCTCTCGCTGGCCGTCGGTGGCGCCTTCGCCTTCATGGGCGTCATCTTCGGCTGGTGGCTGATGTACTTCTCGGCGCCGCTGATCCTGATCGGTCTGTGGGGCTGGGTGTACGAGTACTACCGCGGTGAGAACGCGAACCAGTAGTTCGCGGCCGTACAGCAGGACCTGAGGGGCCCGGACACCTTTTCGGAGGAGTCCGGGCCCCTCGTTTGCAGTCACCCCGCGCGCCGTAATTGTCATATCTTCATAGCGTTGGCCCCATGAACCACTCACCGCGTCTTTGGACGGTACTCAGCTGCTCCCTGCTGGTCGCGTCCCTCGGGGCCGGCGCCACCGCATGCGGGTCCGGCGAGAAGAACCCGCTGTCTGTCCGCCCGTACGACGCGGGCGAGCACGTCGCCTTCAACCAGGCCACCGGCGGACGCCCCGCCGACCCCGACAAGCCGCTCGAAGTCACCGTCAAGGGCACGACGGCGCGCATCACCGACGTGATGGCCGTGGACACCCACGGACGCCGTCTGGCGGGCGAACTCTCCGCCAAGGGCGACCGCTGGCACAGCACCGCCCCGATGGCCGCGGGCGTGCGCTACACGGTCACCGTGAGCACGGAGGACGAACGCGGCGCTCCAGGGCAGCGCACGCTGGCTTTCGACACCACCCCGGCCAAGAAGGTCCTCAAGGTCGAATTCGGCCCGGACGAGGGCAAGTACGGCGTCGGACAGCCCATCACGGCCGAACTCAACGAGCCGGTCAAGGACAAGGCCGCCCGCGCCATCATCGAACGGGCCCTGGTCGTCGACACGCCGGACAACGTCGAGGGCGCCTGGTACTGGGTGGACGACAAGAACCTGCACTACCGCCCGAAGGAGTACTGGCCCGCCAACTCCACCGTCTCCGTGCAGAGCAACCTGGAGGGCGTCAAGATCTCCGACGAGCTCCACGGAGCCGCCTCCAAGCCGCTGAAGCTGGAGATCGGGGACCGGGTGGAGGTCACCACGGACGCCTCCTCGCACTACCTCACGTTCAAGCGGAACGGAGAAGTGATCAACACCATTCCGGTGACCACCGGAAAGCCCGGCTTCTCCACCCGCAACGGGGTCAAGGTGGTCCTGGGCAAGCAGTACTTCGTCCAGATGCGCGGCGACACCGTCGGCATCGGCGGCAGCGAGTACTACAACCTGCCCGTCTACTACGCCACCCGCGTGACGTGGAGCGGCGAGTACGTCCACGCCGCGCCGTGGTCGGTCGGCTCCCAGGGCTACGAGAACGTCAGCCACGGGTGCACCGGAATGAGCACCGGCAACGCCGCCTGGTTCTACGAGAACATCACCGAGGGCGACATCGTCCGTGTGATCAACAGCATCGGCGACGACATGGACACCTTCGGGAACGGCTACGGCGACTGGAACATGGACTGGAAGGACTGGCGCGAGGGAAGCGCCCTCCTGAAGGGCACCCAGGAGGGCCGCAACCCCATGGACCAGGCCCGCCTGCGGCCGCAAGTTTAGGCCGGCTTCGCCTCCGGGGCCGCTCTCGTCGGCTCCAGGAGGGCGTGCGTCCTCAGGATTCGCTCGTTCCTCACGAATCCCTCCGGGCGCTCGCCCTCCTTCGCCGACGCGGCCCCTTCGGCTCAGCCTGCCTGGAAGGCTGCTCAGGCGGCGTTGGAGGCCAGGCGGGCCCGCAGGACGCGCGCGAGGGCCTCCGGGAACTCCACGGGGTCCACCGGAAGGGTGACGGCGGCGTCCGCGCGGCTCCAGGTGGCCAGCCAGGCGTCCTGGGGGCGCCCCATCAGCAGCAGCACCGGGGGACACCGGAAGATCTCGTCCTTGATCTGCCGGCACACACCCATGCCCCCGGCGGGGACGGCCTCCCCGTCCAGCACACAGGCGTCGACGCCGCCCGCGTCCAGCTCCTTGAGGACCGCCGGAAGCGTCGCGCACTCCAGGAACTCCACCGGCGGCAGGTCGGCCGCCGGCCTGCGCCCGGCCGCCAGCCGCACCTGCTCCCGGGTGCCCGCGTCGTCGCTGTAGACCAGAACCCGTGCAGTCGCCCGCATTTCGTTCCTCCACGTGTCACGTGAATCACGTTGATGTTGCGCGGGATGCTACTCCGTCCGACCGGCCGTCAACATCGGTTCCGGCAGCCCCGCACAAGACGCCGGGAGAGGGATCTGATGGGCCGTTCGGGCCTTGCACACGCCCCTGACACTCCGAACGGCACCCCCCGGGGTGAGGGCGGGATAAGCGACCGACATAATGTCGGTCGTGGCGACAGCAACGACAGTAGATACCGGGCACGCGCACCCGACGGTCAACCGGCCGAACCTCGTCAGCGTCGGAACCATCATCTGGTTGAGTTCCGAGCTGATGTTCTTCGCGGCCCTCTTCGCGATGTACTTCACCCTGCGATCCGTGACAGGCACCGAGTACTGGACAGAACAGGCTTCGGCCTTGAATCTGCCCTTCTCGGCGACGAACACAACGATCCTGGTGCTTTCCTCGCTCACCTGCCAGCTCGGCGTATTCGCCGCCGAGCGCGGTGACGTGAAGAAGCTCCGGACGTGGTTCATCATCACGTTCGTCATGGGTGCGATCTTCATTGGCGGCCAGGTGTTCGAGTACACCGAGCTGGTCAAGCACGAGGGCTTGTCTCTCTCGTCAGGCCCGTACGGCTCGGTCTTCTACCTGACCACCGGCTTCCACGGTCTGCACGTGACGGGCGGTCTCATCGCCTTCCTGCTGGTCCTCGGCCGGACGTACGCGGCCAAGAGGTTCACCCACGAACAGGCCACGTCGGCCATCGTCGTGTCCTACTACTGGCACTTCGTCGACGTCGTCTGGATCGGCCTCTTCGCCACGATCTACCTGATCAAGTAGCGAACACGTCGCCGGGCACCGCCCCGGCACTCCATCCAGACACACCGACGCAGAAGATCCTGACACCGGGGTAATCCGTGAAAAAGCTCTCCGCACGACGACGCCATCCGCTGGCGGCGGTCGTCGTTCTACTCTTCGCGCTGGCGGTCACTGGGGGGCTGTACGCCGCCTTCGCGCCCGCTGGCAAGGCGCAGGCCGATGAAACCGCCCAGTCCCTCGCCATCGAGGAGGGCAAGAAGCTCTACGCCGTGGGTTGCGCAAGCTGCCACGGAACCGGCGGTCAGGGTTCCACTGACGGCCCCAGCCTGGTCGGCGTCGGCTCCGCGGCCGTCGACTTCCAGGTGAGCACGGGCCGCATGCCCGCCCAGCAGCCCGGCGCCCAGGTGCCGAGGAAGCCGGTCATCTACTCCCAGGCTCAGATCGACCAGCTCGCCGCGTACGTCGCGTCGCTCGGTGCCGGCCCGATCACGCCCACCGAGAAGCAGTACGACCCGGCCGGTGCCGACATCGCCAACGGTGGTGTGCTCTTCCGCAACAACTGCGCGCAGTGCCACAACTTCACCGGCGAGGGCGGCGCCCTGACGCTCGGCAAGTACGCCCCGAACCTGGACGGCGTCGAGCCGAAGCACATCTACGAGGCCATGCTCACCGGCCCGCAGAACATGCCCTCCTTCCCCGACAGCACCATGCCGGAGAAGCAGAAGAAGGACATCATCGCGTACCTCCAGAACGTCAACGGCGAGAAGTCGACCAGCCCCGGTGGCCTCAAGCTCGGCGGCCTCGGCCCCGTCTCCGAGGGTCTGTTCGGCTGGATCTTCGGTCTGGGTGCGCTGATCGCTGTCGCCGTCTGGGTCGCGGCCCACACCGCTAAGGCCAAGAAGTCATGAGTAGCCAAGACATTCCCGAAGAGAAGCACCTGCCGAGCGAGCAGGGCGACGCGCACCACGGTGGCGTAGCGGTCGCGGACGATCCGTTCGCCGACCCGGGCCTTCCGGTCCACAAGCCGCGCATCCAGGACATCGACGAGCGGGCCGCCAAGCGGTCCGAGCGTACGGTCGCGATGCTGTTCACGCTGTCGATGCTGGCCACGATCGGCTTCATCGTCTCGTACGTGACCCTCCCGGTCGACAAGATCGTCTTCATCTTCCCGATCGGGAAGGTGAGCGCGCTGAACTTCGCGCTCGGTCTGACCCTGGGCACGGCCCTCTTCTGCATCGGCGCGGGCGCGGTCCACTGGGCCCGCACCCTGATGTCCGACGTCGAGGTCGCCGACGACCGTCACGAGATCGCGGCGCCGGCGGAGGTCAAGGCGAAGGTCCTGCAGGACTTCGCCGACGGTGCGAACGAGTCCGGCATCGCCCGCCGCCCGCTGATCCGCAACACGATGCTCGGCGCGATGGCCATGGTGCCGCTCGCCGGCGTCATGCTGCTGCGCGACCTGGGCCCGCTGCCCGAGGTCAAGCTGCGCAAGACCGTGTGGGCCAAGGGCAAGCTGCTGATCAACGACAACACCAACGAGCCGCTGCGTCCCGAGGACGTGCTCGTCGGTTCGCTGACCTTCGCCCGGCCGGAAGGCCTGGAGGAGGAGCAGCACGACTTCCAGACGCAGATCGCCAAGGCCGCCCTGATGATCGTCCGCATCAAGCCGGAGGACATCAAGGACAAGCAGGAGCTGGAATGGTCCCACGAGGGCATCGTGGCCTACTCCAAGATCTGCACCCACGTCGGCTGCCCGATCAGCCTGTACGAGCAGCAGACGCACCACGTGCTCTGCCCGTGCCACCAGTCCACCTTCGACCTCTCCGACGGCGCCCGAGTCATCTTCGGCCCGGCCGGTCACGCGCTTCCGCAGCTGCGGATCGGCGTCAATGACGAAGGCTTCCTCGAAGCGCACGGCGACTTCGAAGAGCCCGTCGGTCCTGCTTTCTGGGAGCGCGGATGAGCACTGCCACCACGAATTCATCAGCCGCTGGCGCGCCGGGCAACACGGCGCGCAAGGCGCCGGCCGGCGAGCGCGTAGCCGACTGGGCGGACGGCCGCCTGGGCATCTACAGCCTGGCCAAGTCCAACATGCGCAAGATCTTCCCGGACCACTGGTCCTTCATGCTGGGTGAGATCTGCCTCTACAGCTTCATCATCATCATCCTCACGGGTGTGTACCTGACGCTGTTCTTCCACCCGAGCATGAACGAGGTCGTGTACCACGGCTCGTACGTGCCGATGCAGGGTGTCCAGATGTCCGAGGCCTTCGCCTCGACCCTGGACATCAGCTTCGACGTCCGCGGCGGTCTGCTCATCCGGCAGATCCACCACTGGGCGGCGCTGATCTTCGTCGCGGCCATGCTCGTGCACATGATGCGCGTGTTCTTCACGGGTGCCTTCCGCAAGCCGCGCGAGGTCAACTGGGTCTTCGGCTTCCTGCTGCTGGTCCTCGGCATGTTCACCGGTTTCACCGGTTACTCCCTGCCGGACGACCTGCTCTCGGGCACCGGTGTCCGCTTCATGGAGGGCGCGATCCTGTCCGTGCCGGTCGTCGGCACGTACATGTCGTTCTTCCTCTTCGGCGGCGAGTTCCCCGGCGGCGACTTCGTCGCCCGGTTCTACTCGATCCACATCCTGCTGCTGCCCGGCATCATGATGGGCCTGCTGGTCGCCCACCTGATCCTGGTCTTCTACCACAAGCACACCCAGTTCGCGGGTCCGGGCAAGACGAACAACAATGTCGTCGGCATGCCGCTGCTGCCGGTCTACATGGCCAAGGCCGGAGGCTTCTTCTTCCTGGTCTTCGGTGTCATCGCGGCCATCGCGGCGCTCGCCTCGATCAACCCGATCTGGGCGCTCGGCCCGTACCGCCCGGACCACGTGTCCACCGGTGCGCAGCCCGACTGGTACATGGGCTTCTCCGAGGGCCTCATCCGTGCCATGCCGGGCTGGGAGATCAACCTCTGGGGCCACACGCTGGTCCTGGGCGTGTTCATCCCGCTGGTGATCTTCCCGCTGGTCCTCGCCACGATCGCGGTGTACCCGTTCATCGAGGCCTGGGTCACCAAGGACAACGGCGAGCACCACATCCTGGACCGCCCGCGCAACGTCCCGACCCGTACGGCCTTCGGTGTCGCCTGGCTCACCTGGTACGTGATCCTGCTGATCGCCGGTGGCAACGACATGTTCGCGCAGTACTTCCACCTGTCGATCAACTCGATCACGTGGTTCGCGCGGATCGGCTTCTTCGTGGGCCCGGTCATCGCCTTCGTGATCACCAAGCGGATCTGCCTCGGCCTCCAGCGCCGGGACCACGACAAGGTGCTGCACGGTCGCGAGACCGGCATCATCAAGCGCCTGCCGCACGGTGAGTTCGTCGAGGTCCACGAGCCGCTCCCGCAGGGCAAGCTGCACACCCTCACCTCGCACACGCAGTACGCGCCGATCGAGATCGGCCCGACGGTCGACGAGAACGGCGTCGAGCGCAAGGTGAAGGCCGGCGAGAAGCTCCGCGCGAAGCTCAGCAAGGGCTTCTACGGAGAGAACACCCAGATTCCGAAGCCCACGGCGGAGGAGTACAAGGAGATCCAGAGCGGCCACGGCCACCACTGATCTCCGGTATGACAGCTTGAGGGATCGGTTTCGGCCAATCCTGGTGTCGCCACGGTGAGAGCCCCGTCCAGTGTCTGGACGGGGCTCTTCGCCGTCTCCGGGGCTGGATAGGCTGAGATCCTTCCCCATTCGACGTGGAACTTTTCCGAGCAGCAGGAGCGGACCATGAACGTTGTGACCCCGGCAGGCGGCGACAGCGTGGCGGCCCGTGGCTGGCCGGGCCTCCTCGACGCCCTCCTGACCGGCCAGGACCTCGGTGCGGACGACACCGCCTGGGCGATGGACCGGATCATGCGGGGCGAGGCCACGGACGCGCAGATCGCCGGTTTCATGGTGGCCCTGCGGGCCAAGGGGGAGACCGTCGCGGAGATCAACGGCATGGTGCGTGCCATGTACGATCACGCCAATCTGATCGAGGTGCCGGGCCGGACGGTGGACATCGTCGGCACGGGCGGGGACGGCGCCAAGACCGTCAACATTTCCACGATGTCCGCGCTCGTGGTGGCCGGCACCGGCGCGAAGGTGGTCAAGCACGGAAACCGGGCCGCGTCCTCCGCGAGCGGCTCCTCGGACGTGCTGGAGAAGCTCGGCGTCAACCTCAACCTCACCCCGGCCCGGGTGGTGGAGGTCGCCGAGGAGGCCGGCATCACCTTCTGCTTCGCCGTGAAGTTCCACCCCGCGCTGCGGCACGTGGCGGCGGCCCGCAAGGAGCTGGGCATCCGGACCACCTTCAACTTCCTCGGCCCGCTCACCAACCCGGCGAAGGTCCGCGCACAGGCCACCGGCGTGGCGGACGCCCGGGTCGCCCCCATCGTGGCCGGGGTGCTCGCGGAGCGCGGCTCCTCGGCACTGGTCTTCCGGGGCGACGACGGCATGGACGAACTCACCACGACGGCCACCTCCCGGGTGTGGTGGGTCCGCGACGGCGCGGTCACCGAGCAGACGTTCGACCCGCGTGACATCGGGATCCCGATCGTGGACGTCTCCGCCCTGCGTGGTGAGGACGCCTCCTACAACGCGGACGTCGCCCACCGGCTGCTGGCCGGCGAGAGGGGCCCCGTGCGCGAGGCCGTCCTGCTGAACTCGGCGGCGGCCCTGGTGGCGCTGGACCCGGGCAGCGGGTCCCTGGAGGAGCAGCTGGCGGCGGGCGTCGTCCGCGCGGCCGAGTCGATCGACTCGGGCGCGGCCCGGGCGGCCCTGGAACGCTGGGCAGCCGCCAGCAACGCGTAGCCGCCGCCGCACGGCGCCTCCCGACGGCCGACGCCCGACGGCCGGAGGCCGGCGCAGCCGGGCGAAGCCCGGGAGGCCGCCCGCGGCCGAGCGGTGCGAGCACGGCGTTCAAGAGGAGATCCCGGTCCACATCGTGGACCGGGGTCTTGCGCGTGGAGGATCTTGTGGCAGGATGCTGACCAGGTCACGAGTGACAGCGTTTAGGCCCCGGCTTGCTGTCCGGCAACCCTCCTTCCGTGGCGGGGTGCCCCGGGTGATGACCAGGTCGTAGGCAGCGAGGTCTACGGCAAGCGCGGATCCCTCGATACCAGGGGTCCTGGGTCTTCGAGGAGCTTTTTCTGTGAGCAAGCGAATGCGATAGGGCGACTCCGCCCCTTCTTCACCCCTCGGATCAGGGTCGCTCAGGCGTACCCCCACGTCCTTCCGAGGTCCTTCCCGTACCCCTGTGTCCGGCCGACGCCGTCGCGTCCCGCCGTACCCGCGTACGGGCACACCGAAGCCATTCAGCCCTGCCTGCCGGGAGACACCGCCATGTCCGCATTCCTGAACTCCGCCGCCACCGACGTCGCCGTCGACCCCGCCTGTGCCCAGCCGCTGCCGGTGCTCGGCCGCGACGTCACCGTCCCGCTCGTCACCGGTGGCGAGGTCACCTACGCCGCCCTCGACTACGCGGCCAGCGCTCCCGCGCTCCAGCGGGTCTGGGACGACGTGGCCGCGTACGCCCCGTACTACGGCAGCGTCCACCGCGGGGCCGGGTACCTCTCGCAGCTCTCCACCGACCTGTTCGAGCAGAGCCGCGTCACCGTCGCGGAGTTCCTGGACTGCCGCCCCGACGACCAGGTGGTCTTCACCCGGTCGACCACCGACTCGCTGAACCTGCTGGCCGCCGTCCTGCCGGCCGACTGCCAGGTCTTCGTCTTCGAGACCGAGCACCACGCCTCGCTGCTGCCGTGGACGAACGCCCAGGTCACCTACCTCAACGCCCCGCGCACCCCGGCCCAGGCCGTCGCCACCCTGGAGCGGGCACTGGCCGACCGCGAGCCCTACGGCCCCGCCCTGGTCTGCGTCACCGGTGCCTCCAACGTCACCGGTGAGCTGTGGCCGGTCAAGGAGCTGGCCGCCGCCGCGCACGCCCACGGCGCGCGGATCGTCCTGGACGCCGCCCAGCTGGCACCGCACCACCCCGTGTCCGTCCGGGAGCTGGACGTGGACTGGGTCGCCTTCTCCGGCCACAAGCTCTACGCCCCCTTCGGCTCGGGCGTCCTCGCCGGCCGCGCCGACTGGCTCCAGGAGGCCGAGCCGTACCTCGCGGGCGGCGGCGCCTCCCGCAAGGTGGCCCGCCGCGAGGACGGCGGCGTCGACGTCGAGTGGCACACCACCGCCGCCCGCCACGAGGCCGGCTCCCCGAACGTCATCGGCGTCTACTCCATCGCCTCGGCCTGCCGCGCCCTGAAGGAGGCCGGGTTCGAGAACCTGGTCGCCCGCGAGAACCACCTCATCGCCAGGGTCCGCGAGGGCCTGGCGGACATCCCCGCCGTGCGCGTGCTCTCCCTCTTCGGGGACGACGCCCCGCGCGTCGGCGTCATCTCCTTCGTGGTGGACGGCTGGAACAGCTCGCACTTCGCCGCCGCGCTGTCGGCGGAGTACGGGATCGGCGTGCGCGACGGCCTCTTCTGCGCCCACCCGCTGGTCCGCACCCTGCTCGGCAGCGAGCCGCAGGAGCCCGGCGAGTGCGGGGCCCCGGAGGCCGCGCCGGGGGAGCGCTCGCTCAACGCGATCCGGGTCTCCTTCGGTGCGGGCACCCCCGACGAGCACGTCGAGCGGTTCGTCCGGGCCGTCGGGGAACTGGTCGCGGACGGCGCCAAGTGGCAGTACCGCACGGAAGAGGGCCGCTGCGTCCCGGCCGTCTGATCCGGCACGGTCCCACAGGCTGTCGGGCATGACGTACGGGGACCCCGTACCGGCCCTGCGCGCCGCCGACTGCGAGCCGTTCCAGGGGTACGGGGGCGACGGCGACCTGTGCTGGACCCCGGAGCCGGTCCGGGACCGGTGCCGCGAGCGGGGCCGGGAGCGGGCCGCGGCCCAGGGTCGGGGAGCCGGCGCGGAGCCGGCACGGGCACTCGGGGGCTGCGCGGCTGCCTGTTCCGGCTCCAGGAGGGACGGCCGGCCCTGCCGGGCGAGAGCCTGCCGGGGCTCGGCGGAGCCTGAGGGGGACGGTCCCGGGGCGGAACCCGGGCCCCCTGTGACCCCGCCGGCCAGGCGCTACGCGTCGAGGCCGATCGCGAAGGCCGCTTCCAGGTCGTGCTGGGAGTACGTGCGGAACGCCACGTGCGTGTCGGTGGCCTCGACGCCCGGGATCTTGCTGATGCGGCCGGGGATGATGTCGGCCAGGTTCTCGTGGCGGGCGACGCGGACCAGCGCGATCAGGTCGTACGTGCCGGTGACGGAGTAGACCTCGCTGACGCTGTCCAGCGCGGCGATGGACTCGGCGATCTCGGGGATGCGGTCCACGCTGGTCTTGATGAGCACGATCGCGGTGATCACGGTTGGCTTTCTCCCTCGCCGGCAGTCACTGGTCGCCTCACTCTAGTCGTACGGCGATAACGCGCCCATGCGTAGAGGAAGCCCACGGAGAAGCCCACCACGTGCGCCAGGTAGGCCACCCCCGGCCCGCTCTCCGCGCGTTGCGCGGCCAGCCACTGGAGGGCGAACCAGAACACCAGCACGATCCAGGCCGGGAAGCGCAGGGGCAGGAAGAGCAGGAACGGGAACAGGCTCGTCACCCGGGCCCTCGGGAAGAGGCAGAGGAAGGCCCCGAGGACCGCCGAGATCGCGCCGGACGCGCCGACCAGGGTCTGGTCCGAGGAGGCGTTGGCCGCCGCGTACGCCGCCAGCGCCAGGTACCCCGTGCAGACGTAGAAGACGAGGAAGGGCGCCCGGCCCATCCGCTCCTGCGTCATCGCGCCGAAGACGTGCAGGAAGAGCATGTTCCCGAGCAGGTGGAGCCAGCTGCCGTGGACGAACAGCGCGGTCAGCGGGGTGAGCAGCGGGCGCGCGGCCCCCGAGAAGAGTTCGTCGGGCACCACCCCCCAGTGCCGGAAGTACGCCGTCCCCGTGGTGAGCAGCCGGTCGCCGGTGCCGTAGGCGGGATTCAGGCCGGAGGCGGGGCCGAACAGGAAGGCCAGGCAGCAGCCGGCGATCAGTGCGTACGTGACCACCGGGCCCCGGGCGGCCTCGCGTACCGTCAGCCACTTTACGATCATGCGACAGAGCATGACGCAGACGGACCCGCCCGAGGGGGGTGCCAGGCCGTAGGGTTACGTGCGCGGTCCGTGCACTGCCGCGGAAGGCTTTAATTGAATGAGTTACGAAGGAGCGAGCGACCTGATGACGGTTCCCCTGCCGACCGACACCACCCGGTGGCGCTGCACGCTGTGCGGCAACCTCACGCGGTTCGACGTCACCCGTTCGTCGAAGGTCGTGGAGTACGTCCACCTGGACCTCGCCGGGGAGCCCAAGGTCGAGGAGCGCGAGGTGGTCAGTGAGACCATCGAGTCGGTCCGCTGTCGCTGGTGCAACGCGGTGGACCAGATCGAGCTCGTGGACAGGCCGGGCGCGGACTCCTGAGGGAGCCGGGCCCACAGTAGATCACGGTAGGGGTGACGGATTGTGGAGCCAGCAAGCGGTGCCGAGCCGGCCGAGGTGGCCGGCGACGCCGCCGAGGTGCTCGACCGCCCGCTGCCGGAGGGCGTGCGGCGCCGGGTCGTAGCGCTCGTCTCGGACGCCTTCGGCGGACTGACGGTCGCGGACCTCCCGGCACAGCTGCGGCAGTACGCCCGGTTCACCCCGACCCGCCGCGCCAAGTTCGCGGGCAACGCCATGGCCGCCGCCGTGGAGACGGACGGGGTCTTCCGCAGCCGGGTCGCGGAGAAGCTGCGCGAGGCGCAGCCGGAGCTGGCCGGGGCGCTGGACGGCGGGGCCCCGCCCGCGGCCGCGGATCCGCTGGACGTGGCGGCAGCCGCGTACGTGCTGCGTCCGGCCGGCTGGGTGAAGCTGGTGGCCGCCGCGGGCGAGGAGGCCCAGCGCGCCGACGCCGAGCGGGTCGGTGACGAGACCCGCCGGGAGCTGGAGCGGCTGCGCGCGGAGCTGGCCCAGGCGCGGGAGCTCCAGCGCGCCGGGGGCGACCAGGTGAGGGTCGAGCTGGACGCCGCGCGCAAGGAAGCGGAATCGCTTCAGCGCAAGCTGCGCAGTGCCCTGAGCGATGTGAAGAGGGGCGAGGCGGCCCTGCGCAAGGTCACCGCCGAGGTCGACGGGATCCGTGCCGAGGCGGCCGCGCAGGTGGCCGCCGCCGAGAGCGAGTCCCGGCGCCTGAAGTCCCGGCTCGCGGAGGTGGAGTCCTCGCTGGAGACCTCGCGGCGGGCCACCCGCGAGGGGCGCAGCGTCGAGGACATGCGGCTGCGGCTGCTGCTGGACACCGTGCTGGACGCGGCGGCGGGCCTGCGCCGCGAGCTGGCGCTGCCGCCGGTCTCGACGCGTCCGGCCGACACGGTGGACGCGGTGGAGCCGGGCCGGATGACCCCGAAGGACATCGCGGCGCGGGCCCTGTCGGAGACCGATCCGGCGCTGCTGGACCAGCTGTTGGCGCTGCCCCAGGCGCATCTGGTGGTCGACGGCTACAACGTGACCAAGACCGGCTATCCGACGATGCCGCTGGAGAAGCAGCGGCTGCGGCTGCTGGGCGGGCTGTCGATGCTGGCCGCGCAGACGGGTGCCGAGATGACCTGCGTCTTCGACGGGGCGGAGCTGGCGGCCCCGGTGCTGCTCGCGCCGCCGCGCGGGGTGCGGGTGCTGTTCTCCAAGGCCGGGGTGACGGCCGACGAGCTGATCCGCCAGCTGGTACGGGCCGAGCCGTCCGGCCGGCCTGTGGTCGTGGTCTCCACGGACCGCGAGGTGGCCGACGGCGTCGCGAAGGCGGGCGCCCGGCCGGTGACCTCGGCGCTGCTGCTGAAGCGGCTGTCGAGGGTTTCGTAGCCGATGCCCCTTTAGTGCCTTTCGTAACTGCTGGTTGCAATGCCGGAATTGGCGGTGCGTGCGGGGGACGCACCGTCAAGTCATCGGTACGCAGCGTGCGCCGACGGTAAAGAAGCCGGTCGGGAAGCGGAATTTTTCGTGCGGGGATTTGAACTCATCACGGGCGGGTCACTAGGGTCTGTTCAAACCTTCGTGCGGTCGTTCACTCATTCGGGGTGCGGGCGGAGGTGCGCTGCCGAGTGCGACCCTCTTCGGCGGCTCCAGGCTGAAGGAGCTCGCGTTCGTGGCGTCCCACCGTCGACCCAAGCCGCCGACCCGCACCCGTGTGAGCGTCCTCACGGCACTGGCCACCGCGGCCGTCGCCCTCTCCTCCCAGTCGGCCATGGCCGCCCCGGACAAGCCGAACAAGGACGAGGTCAAGACCAAGGTCGACGCCCTCTACGAGGAGTCCGAGCAGGCGGGCGAGAACGCCAACGCGGCCAAGGACCGTCAGGACAAGCTGGAGAAGGAGATCGCCCAGCTCCAGGACCAGGTCGCACGCGGCCAGGACGAGCTCAACGGCCTGCGCAACGTCCTCGGTTCGATGGCGACCGCCCAGTACCGCGGCGGCGGCCTCGACCAGTCCGTGGAGCTGCTGCTGTCCGGCGACCCCGAGACCTACCTCGACAAGGCCTCCACGCTCCAGCAGTTGAGCGGCAAGCAGGTCGAGGCGATAACGAAGATCCAGGCCAAGCAGCGGATCCTCGCGCAGCAGCGCCAGGAGGCCTCCGGCAAGCTCGCCGACCTCGACGCCGTCCGCAAGGAACTGGCCGAGAAGAAGAAGACCGCCCAGGAAAAGCTCGCCGCCGCCCAGGCCCAGCTCAACTCGCTCACCGCCGAGGAACGCGGCCAGTTGAAGAACGAGGAGGCGAAGGCGGGCCAGGAGGCGGCCAAGGCCGCCGGCGGGGGCGCCAAGCCCGGTGCGGTGAAGGGCTCCGGGCGGGCCGCGGCCGCCCTCGCCGCCGCCGTGACCCAGGAGGGCAAGGGCTACAACCTGGGCTCCACCGGCATGGCGTACTGGGACTGTTCGAGCCTGGCGCAGTGGGCCTACGGGCAGGCCGGCGTCCAGATCAGCCGCACCACCTTCACCCAGATCAACGACGGCACGCGCATCGGCATGAGCGAGCTCCAGCCCGGAGACCTGGTCTTCTTCTACGACGACCTGCACCACGTCGGCCTCTACGCGGGCAACGGCCAGGTCTTCCACGCCGCCAACCCCAGGAGCGGCGTCAGGTACGAGGCCATGAAGAACATGCCCTTCCAGTTCGGCGTCCGCGTCGGCTGATCCCGTCCTCCCCGGCTCCGGGGGGACGCGCCGCGCACCGCCCATCCGGGCGAATTGCGCGGAGCCGCTCTGACCTCACGCCCCATCGGTGACCTGCGTCTCCGGTGGGGCGTCACCGTGCGTGCCCGCCGGAGGTCGTTGGTCGGGGTGTGGTGGCGCCGCTACTGTCTGCCAGCGCGGAACCCGGCACTCGGCCGTCCACGGGGGGCGGACCCGGCCCCGCGCAGCGCAAGGGAGCGGTTCCACGTGGCGTCCCATCGCCGGAGCGGGCTCAGCGGCCTCGACCGGAGCACCAAGGTCACCGTCTTCACCGCGGCGGCCACCGCCGTGGTGGCCCTGGCGGGCGCGTCCGCGCAGGCGGCCCCCGGGCTCCCGCACGACCCCGCCACCGGTTCCCGCGCCCAGGTCGACCGGCTCTTCGAGGAGGCCGAACAGGCCACCGAGAAGTTCAACTCGGCAGGTGAGAAGGCCGACGCCCTGCGCGCCCAGATCAGCCGGGCCCAGGACGCGGTGGCCCGCGGCCAGGAACGCATCAACACCATGCGCGGGGTCCTCGGCGCCTTCGCCGGAGCCCAGTACCGTTCCGGCGGCCTCGATCCCACCGTCGAGCTGATGCTGTCCGACGACCCCGGGGACTACCTCGACAAGTCCGCCATCCTCAACCGGCTGAGCGGCCGCCAGGCCCGCCAACTCGGCGAACTGCGCGAGGAACAGCGCCGGATCGGACAGCAGCGCCAGGAGGCCTCCCGCAAGCTCGCCGAACTGGAGGCCCTGCGCACCGAGGTGGCCACCCGGAAGCGGTCCGTCACGGCCAAGCTCGCCGCCGCCCGGCAGCTGCTCAACGCGATGCCCTCGGGGGAGCGGGCAGAGTACGAGCGGGCCTCGCGCTCGGGCGGCCGCGCCGACGGGCTGCCGGACCTGTCCTTCGACGACGGCGGCCGGCCCTCCGGCCGGGCGATGACCGCCGTGATGGCGGCCCGCGCGGCGGTCGGCAAGCCCTACGTGTGGGGCTCCACCGGCCCCTCCGGCTTCGACTGCTCCGGGCTGATGGTGTGGTCGTACCGCCAGGCGGGCGTCGCGCTGCCGCGGACCTCGCAGGCGCAGCGGTACGCGGGCCGGCAGGTGCCGCTCTCGCAGGCGCGGCCCGGGGACCTGGTGACCTACCGTTCCGACGCCAGCCACGTCGGTATGTACGTCGGCAACGGTCAGGTGGTGCACGCCCCCTATCCGGGTGCGCGGGTGCGCTACGACCCCGTCGGGATGATGCCGGTGTCCTCGGTGACCCGCCCCTGACACCGGCGTACGAGGTGGCGCATCGTCACGTCCTACTCATTCGGGTCCCAGGCGCTGAGCTGCTCGAAGAGACGTCGGTCGCCGTCGAGCTCCAGGGAGTTGATCGGGATGCGGTCGTACAGGCCGAGGACCAGCTCGTTGGCCGTGCCCCGAGCGGAGAAGAAGGCGGAGGCCGCGTCCGGGTCCTGGCCGGCAGTCTGGCCCGGCAGGGTGCCGGGCCCGGGGAGGCGGGCGCTCCGTGCGCCGTCGGCGGAGAGCGAGAGGCGCCAGGAGCGGCCCTCGGAGGCGTGGAAGTCGATGACAGCGGGCTTGTGAGGCCAGGCACTTGTCGTCGTGACGCAGGTGGACAGGAACTCGTCGACACCGTCGAGCGCCACCTCGTCCGGCAGCGGCTGCGGGGCACCTATGGTGATCTGGGCGTCGTACGTGTGCACCGCCAGCTGCTGGAGCTGGTGCCGAGCCACGGCACCGGAGGTGTGCGGCGACTGCAACGTCTCCCACCACGCCCAGCAACCGCGATCCGGGCCGGCCTTCTCCAATGCGTCCAGCAGTTGTTCCGTGGACTCCGCCAACCAGGCCACCAGGGCCTCGCGCTCCCGAGGCGCAACCGGGGCGCCCGCCGCTGCGGACTTGGCCGGAGCAGGCCCCGCGGCGACGGTGGCGGCCCAGTCGCGGCGTCCCTCGCCGATGTGCTGCGCCAGATCGAACAGCGTCCACTCGGGGCAGGTCGGCACCTGTACGTCGAGGCTGGGCGCGGAGGCGACCGCGGCGCGGAAGGCAGTCGACCGTTCGTCGATCAGTCGCAGCAGAACGGGGAACTCAAGTGTCGTTGTCACCCTGAATCTCTATCACCGAGTTCCGGCCATCCGACAGCGAGTTTCACAGCCGTCATCGCGTGCGGACCCCCACCACCGCGGAGAAGTGACGGAGGACCCCTCCGCTGCGGCCCGAGCCGAACGCCGGGACCCGCGGCAGGAGACGGACCGTGCGTACGATCGGCTGATGATTCCGGTCCGCCGATCCCCGCGCGTGCTGCCGCGCGTGCTGCCGCTCCTGCTGTGCCCGCTGCTCTGCCTGCCGGTGGCCGGGTGCGCGCGGCCGGCCGCCCGCACCCCCGCGGCGGCCGGGACCACGGCGGAGGCCGGGATCCGGGAGGCCGTCGCCGCCTGGTCGCGCCGCCCGCCGGAGCGGCTCGCCGGGATCCCGCTGGAGGGCTGGTCCTACGAGGTCACCTCGGTCCGGCCGGACGGCGCACGGGCCCTGGTGCGGGCCGAGCTGCGCTACCGGCTCACCGGCTACGACGCCGCCCCCGACGGGTCGGCCCGCGAGGTGGAGCTGACGCGGGAGGGTGCCGCCTGGCGGGTCACCGCCGACCGGCCCGCCCCCGGAGCCCCTCCCCAGCTGTGGGACCAGGGCCCGGTGACGGTCGTCCGGGGCGAGCACTCCCTGGTGCTCGGGGTGGGCCAGGACCCCGGCACGCTGACCGGGATCGCCGGGGAGGCCGACCGGGCGGTGCCCGCCGTGAGCGCCGCCTGGCCGCGCGACTGGGCGCGCCGGGCCGTGGTGCTGGTCCCCGCCTCCCTGGACGCGATGGCCGCGCTGCTGGGCCGGCCCGCCGACGCGTACCGGGGCATGGGCGCCGTCACCACCGGCCGGGTGGGCGCCGCACCGGCCCCCGCCGACCGGGTCGTGATCAACCCCGCCGGGTACGCGGAGCTCAGCGCGGCCGGCCGGAGCGTGGTCCTGACCCACGAGGTCACCCACGTCGCGACCCGCGCCGCCACCTCCGCCTCGACCCCGCAGTGGCTCTCCGAGGGCTTCGCCGACTGGGTCGCCTACCGTGGCACCCCCGCCACCCCGGCCGAGGCCGCCCCCGCGCTGGGCCGGGCCGTACGGGCCGGCGAGCTGCCGCCCGCGCTCCCGGCCGACTCCGCCTTCGCCTTCGGCGGGGACGCGCAGGCCATGGCGCGGGCCTACGAGGGCGCCTGGCTGGCCTGCCGGCTCGTCGCCGACCGGTGGGGCGAGGCGGCGCTCGTACGGCTCTACGGGGACGCGGGCCGCGAACCCCTGCCCACCGCCCTGGACGGGGCACTGGGAACGGACCTGCCCGGACTGACGCGGGCCTGGCAGGAGGCCCTGCGCCAGGAGCTCGGCTGACGTCTTCCGGTACGTTGGCAGCGATGCACAAGACGCTGATCGTGACCAACGACTTCCCGCCGCGCCCGGGCGGCATCCAGGCCTTCCTGCACAACATGGCGCTGCGCCTCGACCCCGAGCGGGTCGTCGTCTACGCCTCCACCTGGAAGCACGGGGCCGAGGGCCGCGAGGCCACCGCCGCCTTCGACGCCGAGCAGCCCTTCACCGTGGTCCGCGACCGCACCACCATGCTGCTGCCGACCCCCCGGGTGTCCCGCCGGGCGGTCTCCCTGCTGCGCGAACACGGCTGCGAGTCGGTGTGGTTCGGGGCGGCGGCCCCGCTGGGCCTGATGGGCCCGGCGCTGCGCCGGGCGGGTGCGCGGCGGCTGGTGGCCACCACCCACGGGCACGAGGCGGGCTGGGCGCAGCTCCCGGCCGCGCGGCAGCTGCTGCGGCGGATCGGCGAGGGCACGGACACCCTGACCTACCTGGGGGAGTACACGCGTTCGCGCATCGCCTCGGCGCTCACGCAGCGGGCTGCCGACCGGATGGTCCAGCTCCCGCCGGGCGTGGACGAGAAGACCTTCCACCCCGGATCGGGCGGCGACGGGGTCCGGGCCCGCCTCGGACTGAGCGACCGGCCGGTGGTCGTGTGCGTCTCGCGGCTGGTCCCGCGCAAGGGGCAGGACACGCTGATCGAGTCGATGCCGCGGATCCTGGCCGCCGTCCCGGACGCGGTGCTGCTGATCGTGGGCGGAGGCCCGTACGAGGCGGACCTGCACGCGCTGGCCGCGCGTACCGGGGTCGCGGACTCCGTGATCTTCACCGGGGCCGTCCCCTGGGCGGAGCTGCCGGCCCACTACGGCGCCGGGGACGTCTTCGCGATGCCCTGCCGGACCCGGCGGGGCGGGCTGGACGTGGAGGGGCTCGGGATCGTGTACCTGGAGGCCTCGGCGACGGGCCTGCCGGTGGTCGCGGGCGACTCGGGCGGGGCGCCGGACGCGGTGCTCGACGGGGAGACCGGCTGGGTGGTCCGGGGCGGTGACCCCGAGGAGGCCGCCGAGCGGATCGTCGCCCTCCTCCAGGACCCGGAGCTGCGGCGCAGGATGGGCGAGCGCGGGCGGGCCTGGGTCGAGGAGAAGTGGCGCTGGGACCTGCTCGCCGACCGCCTGCGCGAGCTGCTGTAGCCGCCGCGCGGGCCGGCGGCGGTGCCCGTCGCGGTCCGGCCACGTCCGACTGTCACTCACATGCGTGGCAGCACGGGTTATGGCCGCTTCGGCCGGATCCGCTCATCATGCGCCCATGACACCCAAGCTGACGCGCCGTCAATTCGGCCTCGCGGCCCTCCAGACGGCCGCCGCCCTCGGATTCACCCGCATCGGGCTCTCCTCCGCGGCCGCCGTCGAACCCGCCGCCGCACAGTACGCCCCCGCCATCGTCGTCGGCTCCGGCTACGGATCCGCCGTCGCCGCGCTGCGCCTCGGGCAGGCCGGGGTGCGGACCGTCGTCCTCGAAATGGGGCGGCTGTGGGACACCGCCGGACCCGACGGCAAGGTCTTCCCCTCCACCTCCGCGCCCGACCAGCGCTCCATGTGGTTCCGCACCCGCACCGAGGCCCCGCTCGCCCAGTTCCTCTGGCTCGACGTCGTCAACCGGGACATCAGCCCGTACCCCGGCGTCCTGGACCGCGTGAACTACGGCGACATGTCGGTCTACGTCGGCCGGGGCGTCGGCGGCGGATCCCTGGTCAACGGCGGGATGTCGCCCACCCCGAAGCGCTCGTACTTCACCGAGGTGCTGCCCGGCGTCGACGCCGACGAGATGTACGGGACCTACTACCCCCGCGCCCGCGCCATGCTCGGCGTCAACGACATCGACCCCGCCTGGTTCGAGTCCACGGAGTGGTACCGCTTCGCCCGCGTCTCCCGCAAGCACGCCCAGAACACCGGTCTGAAGACCACCTTCGTGCCCAACGTCTACGACTTCGAGTACATGAAGCGCGAGGCCGCCGGCACCGCAACGAAGTCCGCCCTCGCCGGCGAGGTCATCTACGGCAACAACCACGGCAAGAAGAGCGTCGACAAGACCTACCTGGCCGCCGCCCTCGGCACCGGCAACGTCACCATCGAGACGATGCAGCGGGTGGTCGGCGTACGGACCGACCCGGCCGGCGGCTACGTCCTCACCGTGCTGACCAGCGACGTCACCGGACGGATCACCCAGCTCCGCGAACTGGGCTGCGGGCAGCTGTTCCTGGGCGCCGGAAGCCTCGGCACCACCGAGATCCTGCTGCGCGCCCGCGAGAAGGGCACCCTGCCCGCCCTCGGCGAGAAGGTCGGCCTCGGCTGGGGCCACAACGGCAACGTCATGACCGCCCGGGCCAACCACCTCTGGGACACGGTCGGCGCGAACCAGGCCACCATGCCCGCGATGGGCATCGACGACTGGGACAACGCGGCCAACCCCGTCTTCGCGGAGATCGCCCCGCTCCCGATGGGCATCGAACACTGGATCTCGATGTACCTGGCCATCACCAAGAACCCGGAGCGCGGCCACTTCACCTACGACGCCGCCACCGACTCGGCGCGGCTCCAGTGGACCCGGGACCAGAACACCCCGTCCGTCGCCGCCGCCCGCAACCTCTTCGACCGCATCAACCGGAGGAACGTCACGATCTACCGCTACGACCTCTTCGGCGGCAACCGGCCCTTCGCCGACGACTTCACGTACCACCCGCTGGGCGGCTGCGTCCTCGGCGAGGCCACGGACGCCTACGGCCGGGTCAAGGGCTACCGCGGCCTGTACGTGGTCGACGGCTCGCTGGTGCCCGGCTCGCTGGGCGTGAACCCGTTCGTGACGATCACCGCGCTCGCCGAACGGAACGTGGAGCGGATCCTTGCCGAGGACCCGCGCTGACCACGCTCCGGCCGGCAGGGGCTCCGAAAGGGACGGCCTAGCCCCGGTACAGGGCCTCGATCTCGTCCGCGAAGTCCTTCGCCACCACGTTCCGCTTGAGCTTCAGCGAGGGCGTGATGTGGCCCGACTCCTCCGTGAACTGGGAGGGCAGAATGCGGAATTTCCGCACCGATTCCGCCTTGGAAACCGCCGCGTTGCCGTCGTCCACGGCCTTCTGGACGGCGGCGATCAGCTCCGCGTCCTCGCGCAGCTCCGCCGCCGTCACCCCGGCCGGCTTGCCGTTCTCCGCGGCCCAGCGGCCCAGGAACTCCTCGTCGATGGTGACCAGCGCGGCCACGAACGGCCGCCCGTCGCCGACCACCATGCACTCCGCGACCAGCGCGTGCGCGCGGATCCGGTCCTCGATCACCGCGGGGGCGACGTTCTTGCCGCCCGCCGTGACGATGAGTTCCTTCTTGCGGCCGGTGATCGCGAGGTAGCCGTCCTCGTCGAGGGTGCCGACGTCGCCGGTGTGGAACCAGCCGTCGGTCAGCGCCTCGGCGGTGGCCGTCTCGTTCTTCCAGTACTCCTTGAAGACGTGCTCGCCGTGCAGCAGCACCTCGCCGTCGTCCGCGATGCGCACCACGGAGCCGGGCAGCGGCTGGCCGACCGTACCGATCTTCGTCTTGTCCCACGGGTTGAAGGCCGTGGCCGCGCAGGACTCGGTCAGGCCGTAGCCCTCCAGGACCGTGAAGCCGATGCCGCGGAAGAAGTGGCCGAGGCGCTCGCCCAGCGGGGCTCCGCCGGAGATCGCGTACTCGCCGCGCCCGCCGAGGACCGTGTGCAGCTTTCCGTAGACCAGCTTCGAGAAGATCTTGTGCTTGAGCTTGAGCCCGAAGGACGGGCCGCCGGGCGCGTCCAGCGCGCGGCTGTACGCGATCGCCGTCTCGGCGGCGGCGTCGAAGATCTTGCCCTTGCCGTCGGCCTGGGCCTTGGCGCGAGCCGAGTTGTAGACCTTCTCGAAGACGCGCGGCACACCGAGGATCAGGGTGGGCCGGAAGGACTGGAGCTCGTCGGTGAGGTTCTTGATGTCCGGTACGCAGCCCAGCCGGATCGGCGCCAGCACGGCCGCCACCTCCACCAGGCGCCCGAAGACGTGCGCGGCCGGCAGGAAGAGCAGCACGGAGCACTCGCCGGTGCGGAAGAGCGGGCTCAGGCGCTCCACCACGTTGCCGCACTCGGCGAAGAAGTTGCGGTGGGTCAGCACGCAGCCCTTGGGGCGGCCGGTGGTGCCCGAGGTGTAGACGATGGTGGCCGGGTCGTCGGCGTTCGCGAGGGCGCTGCGCGCGTCCACCTCGGCGTCGGTGACCCCGGCGCCGGCGGTCTTCAGCGTGGTCAGGGCGTCCTGGTCGATCTCCCAGACCTCGCGCAGCTCCGGCAGCCGGTCGCGCAGGGCGGCCACGTTCGCGCTGTGCGCCGGGCTCTCCGTGATCACGGCGACGGCACCGGAGTCGCCCAGGATCCACTGGATCTGCTCGGCGGAGCTGGTCTCGTACACCGGGACGGTGACGGCGCCCGCGCTCCAGATCGCGAAGTCGAAGAGCACCCACTCGTAACGGGTGCGGGAGATGAGGGCGACCCGGTCGCCGGGCTCGACGCCCGCGGCGATCAGGCCCTTGGCGGTGGCCCGCACCTCGGCGAGGAACTCCGTCGCGGTGACGTCCTGCCACCGGCCGTCGGCCTTGCGGCTCATGACGGCGGTGTCGGGATGCTGGGCGGCGTTGCGGCGGATGAGATCCGTCAGGTTCCCGTCCGAAGGGACCTCGTACAGGGCCGGAAGGCTGAACTCGCGCAAGACTGCTGCTCCTCTGGGCGCCATCGCCACCGTGTGGACCGACCGGACGTTACCCACCGGTAGTGGGTTCCGGATAGAGGGAACCGGCCAGATGTTCCGTGCGTCACATTCTGTACATCGCCATACATTGCCCAGACATCGCCGGGCCCGGAACCACCCTGCCGACAGTAGTCGACGCCGTTCGAGACTCGGAAGTAACCGCAGGTCCGGCCGCCTGCGGGGCACCCTCTACCGGGCCGGGCCCGCCACCCCTAGGGTGGCGGCATGGGTGGCACGAAGAGTCGTACGCGGGTCCACGTCGTCAGCGACGTCCACGGCAACACCGAGGCCCTGGCCCGGGCCGGCGACGGCGCCGACGCGCTCATCTGCCTCGGTGACCTGGTGCTGTTCCTCGACTACGCCGACCACTCGCGCGGCATCTTCCCCGACCTGTTCGGCGTCGAGAACGCGCACCGGATCGTCGCCCTGCGCACCGCCAAGCGGTTCGCGGAGGCGAGGGAATTCGGCCGGAGCCTGTGGGACGGGCTGGACAGGGAGCGGCTGATCGAGGAAGCGGTACGCCGCCAGTACGCGCGGATGTTCGCCGCCTTCCCCAGTCCCACGTACGCCACCTACGGCAATGTCGACATGCCGGGTCTGTGGCCCGAGTACGCCGGACCCGGTACCACCGTGCTCGACGGGCAGCGCGTGGAGATCGGCGGCCGCGTCTTCGGCTTCGTCGGCGGCGGCCTGCCCACGCCGATGCGCACGCCCTACGAGATCGACGAGGACGACTACGCCGCCAAGGTGGAGGCCCTCGGCGAGGTGGACGTGCTGTGCTCGCACATCCCGCCGGAGGTTCCCGAGCTCTGCTACGACACCGTCGCGCGGCGTTTCGAGCGGGGCAGCGAGGCCCTGTTGGCGGCCATCAGGAAGACCCGGCCGCGGTACGCGCTGTTCGGGCACGTCCACCAGCCACTGGCACGACGGGCCCGGATCGGCGGCACCGAGTGCGTCAATGTCGGCCACTTCGCGGCCACCGGGCGGCCGTGGGCCCTGGAGTGGTGAGAGGCGCTGGAGTGGCGGGACCCGCACGCGCGGTAGCCTTCACGCGGCGGCCGGGGGCCGCCCGCACACTTGTCGAACACTCCCCGGAGGAGCGACCGCGATGGCGGAACACACCAGCTCTAGCATCACGATCGAGGCCGCACCGGCCGACGTCATGGCCGTGATCGCCGACTTCGCCCGTTACCCCGAGTGGACCGGCGAGGTGAAGGAGGCCGAGGTGCTCGCCACCGACGCCGAGGGCCGCGCCGCGAAGGTCCGGCTGCTGCTGGACGCGGGCGCGATCAAGGACGACCACACCCTCGCCTACAGCTGGAAGGGCGCGGACGAGGTCAGCTGGACCCTGGACAAGTCCCAGATGCTGCGGCAGCTGGACGGCTCCTACCGGCTGGCGCCGCTGGAGGGCGGGCGCACGGAGGTCACGTACCAGCTGACCGTGGACGTCAAGATCCCGATGCTGGGCATGATCAAGCGCAAGGCCGAGAAGGTCATCATCGACCGGGCGCTGGCCGGCCTGAAGAAGCGCGTCGAGGCCACCTCCTCCTGACGGGCCCCGCCCCGGACGCGTCGCGCACGGCGCGTCCGGACCTGGACGCGTCAAGAACGAGGAAGGCCCCGCACCACATGCCGCAGACCCTGTTGATCACCGGGCCCGGTGGGGCCGGGCGGACCACCGTCGCCGCTGCCACCGCGCTCGCCGCGGTGCGCGGCGGGCGGCGGGTGTCGCTGCTGTCCGCCGAGGACCCCCTCCGCGGGGCCCCCGCCCCCGAGGGGCTCCGCCTCGCCCGGATCGACTCCGGAGCCGAGTTCCGGACCGAGCTCGCCGCCCTCCAGGACCGCGGCGCCGCCTTCATCGGCATGCTCGGCGGGCGCCCGCTCGGTGCCGAGGAGATCACCGAACTGCCCGGCGCCGAACAGTTCTCCCTGCTCAGAGCCCTGCGCCGGGCGGCCTCCGCCCCCGACACCGACCTCGTCGTCGTGGACATGCCCCCGCTGCACCAGGCGCTGACCACCCTCGCCCTCCCCGCCCAGCTGCGCCGCTACCTCGCCCGGCTGCTCCCCGCCGAACGGCAGGCGGCCCGCGCGCTGCGCCCCGTACTGGCCCAGCTCGCCGGGGTGCCGCAGCCCGCGCAGTGGCTCTACGAGGCCGCCGCCCGCTGGGACGAGGAGCTGGCCGCCGTCCAGGCCGTCGTGGAGGCCCGCACCACCGCCGTCCGGCTCGTCGCCGAACCCGGACCCGCCGCCGACGCCGCCCTGCGCACCGGGATGCTCGGCCTCGCCCTGCACGAGCTGCGCGTCCACGACCTCGTCGCCAACCGGCTCGTGCCGCGGGACTCCGCCGATCGCTGGGTGGCGGGGATCGCGGCGGCGCAGCGGTCCTTCCTGGACGACTGGGAACCGGTGGTGCCCGTCGTCGCGGCGGCGCACCTGGGCCGGGACCCGTGGGCCCCCGACGACCTGGCCCCCCTCGCCTCCGCCGACGGCATGGCCCCGGCCCCGGTCCCGGCCCCCGCCCCCGGCGACGGGGCGGGCTGGAGCGTCGAGGACCGGCTCGCCGAGGACGGGATCCTCGTCTGGGCGGTCCCGCTGCCCCGCGCCCGCAAGGACGAGCTGGACCTCGTCCGGCGCGGGGACGAGCTGCTGCTCGCCGTGGGCCCGTACCGCAGGATCGTTCCGCTGCCCTCGGCCCTGCGCCGCTGCACCGTCTCCGGCGCAGCCCTCGACGACGGCGTCCTGCGCGTCCGCTTCACCCCCGACCCGCAGCTGTGGCCGCGCGCGCGCTGAGACCCGTACCACCGTTCGGGTACCGTCGGAAGTAGCCAGTACCGCACGTTCCGCCGCCGCAGGAGAGTCCGCCATGAGCGAGGCCACCGACCGCCCCACAGACGACGCCTGGGCGCAGGCCTGTGCCGAGGACCTCGCCGCCGAGCAGGAGCGCCGTCGCGCGGAGCGGGAGGGCGCGGGAGCCGGGCGGGGCAGCGGCACCGGGACGGCCGCCGAGGAGCTGTTCAAGCTGTTCGAGGCCGTCGCCGACAAGGTCTCCTCCCTGGACAACCCGCTCCTCGGCGCCGCCGCACAGGGCGCCGTGCGCCAGTTCGTCAACCAGGCGAAGACCGCGGCCAAGCCCGTCGTCGAGCGCAACCCCGAGGTCTTCGGCCACCTCGCCGCGGCCGGATCCGAGCTGCTCGCCGCCTACCGCTCGGCGGTCGAGAGCCACGAGCGCCGCTGGACCCACGACCGGCCGCCCGCCCCCCGCGGGCCCGCCGGAGGGCCCGCCGGAGGGGACGGCCGGGGCGAGGACGAGGGCCCCGATTCAGGCCCGGCCGAGCGGATCGATCTCGACTGATCCTCCGCCGGCCCCGTGTACGGTTGGCCGTGGCGGGGTTTGACCGGAAACCGAGGGACTAATGGGACTCACCATCGGCGTCGACATCGGCGGCACGAAGATCGCGGCCGGCGTGGTCGACGAAGAGGGCACCATCCTTGAGACGTACAAGGTGCCCACCCCGCCGACGGCGGACGGAGTGACGGACGCGATCTGCGCCGCCGTGTCCGAGGTCAGCAGCAACCACACCATCGACGCCGTCGGCATCGGCGCCGCCGGATACGTGGACGACAAGCGCGCCACCGTGCTCTTCGCGCCGAACATCAACTGGCGCCACGAGCCGCTGAAGGACAAGGTCGAGCAGCGCATCGGCCTGCCGGTCGTCGTCGAGAACGACGCGAACTGCGCGGCCTGGGGCGAGTACCGCTTCGGCGCCGGCCAGGGCCACGAGGACGTCATCTGCATCACGCTCGGCACCGGTCTGGGCGGCGGCATCATCATCGGGAACAAGCTGCGCCGCGGACGCTTCGGCGTCGCCGCCGAGTTCGGGCACATCCGGGTCGTCCCCGACGGCCTGCTGTGCGGCTGCGGCAGCCAGGGCTGCTGGGAGCAGTACGCCTCCGGACGCGCCCTCGTCCGCTACGCCAGGCAGCGCGCCAACGCCACCCCCGAGAACGCGGCGATCCTGCTCGCCCTCGGCGACGGCACCGCCGAGGGCATCGAGGGCAAGCACATCAGCCAGGCGGCCCGCCAGGGCGACCTGGTGGCCGTCGACGCCTTCCGCGAGCTCGCCCGCTGGGCCGGCGCGGGCCTCGCCGACCTGGCCTCCCTCTTCGACCCGTCGGCGTTCATCGTCGGCGGTGGGGTCTCCGACGAGGGCGACCTCGTCCTCGACCCGATCCGCAAGTCCTTCAAGCGCTGGCTGGTCGGCGGCGCCTGGCGCCCGCACGCGCAGGTACTGGCCGCGCAGCTCGGCGGCGAGGCCGGGCTCGTCGGCGCCGCGGACCTGGCCCGCCAGGGCTGATCCTTTCGCATGACCGCCCGTCGCGCCCTTGGGGGAGCGGCGGGCAACTGCGTAAGTTGCCGGGCATGTTGCCGAAGTCTGTTACGGAGCCCGACGGTTCTGCCGTGATCCGGGCACTCAGCTACAACATCCGCTCCCTGCGCGACGACGAGGAGGCGCTGGCCCGGGTCATCCGGGCCTGCGCGCCCGACCTGGTCTTCGTCCAGGAAGCCCCGCGGTTCTTCCGGTGGCGCAAGCACGCCGCCCGGCTGGCCGCCAAGACCGACCTCGTGGTGCTGGGCGGCGGGGCGACGGCCGCCGGTCCGCTGCTGATGTGCTCGCTACGGGCCTTCGTGGAGCGGACCGAGGACGTCCTGCTGCCCCTGACCCCCGGACTGCACCGGCGGGGCTTCGCGACCGCCGTGGTCCGCTTCGGGGCGGCGAGGGTCGGCGCCGTCAGCGCGCACCTGTCCCTGGACCGCGCGGAACGGTCCGCGCAGGCGGGGATGCTGGCCGAACGGGCCGCCGCACTGGGGGCACCGCACGCGATCGTGGCCGCCGACGTGAACGAAGCCCCCGGGGGGCCGGCCTTCGGGCGCCTCACGGAAACCCTGCGCGACTGCTGGACGGTCGCGCCCTGGGGCGGCGGCGACACCTTCCCGGCGGTGGCGCCGGACCGGCGCATCGACGCCGTCTTCGCCTCGGCGGGGGTGGAGGTGCTGGCGTGCGGTGTCCCTGCGGGGCTTTCGGGGGTCACCTCCCGCGACCTCCACACGGCAACGGACCACCTCCCGGTCCTGGCCACCCTCCGCCTCCCGGCGACCCCGTAACCCCGCCCACCGACGGGACCGGGCTGCGCCGGGGCTCCTGGGGCTCCGCCCCAGACCCCGCGCCTCAAACTCCCCCAGCTACCGCTGGGAGGTACCCCCCGGCGGGGCTGGATTTTTCAGCCTCGCCGGCGTTTGAGGCGCGGGAGCGGAGCGCCGTGTGGTGAGCCGCGCCGGCGATTGAGGCGGGAACGGTGGACTGGGGGTCCCCCCGGACGGAGTCGGGGGGATGGGGAGGGGACGGCCCCGCGCAGCGGAACCCGGCCCCCGCCGTGGCGGAAGGTCACACCACCGCGCCGCGGCCCGGGTCGTCGTCCTCGTCGTCGTCCTGCGACATCCGGGCCACCAGGGTGGCGAAGCCGCCCAGGAAGCCGCCGATGCCCAGGGTGGTCAGCCACCAGGTCATGTCCCACTGCAGCAGCACCGCGAGGAGCAGCAGCACCGGCCCGCCCACCACCGCGAGCCACGCGAACTTGGCCGTCGTGTCCGCGGGCGGCAGCTCCGGCTCCGGAGGGACGAAGTGGCCCTCGTCGTCCTTCGGCTCCGCCGGCGTGTGGTCCCGCGGCCCCGGCGCGGCGGCGGGGGAGCCCGTCCCCACGCCCGGGGCGAAGGTGACCGAGCTGCCGAGCGCCGGAGGCTCCGATCCCGACTCCGGTTCGGGCTTCGGTTCGGGCTTCGGCGGCGCCTTCGGATCCCGCTCCGCCACCGGAGGCACCGCCTTGACGTCCTCCTCCGGCAGCATCAGGTTCTCGATCGGCCGGAACGGCCTCGACCCCGGCGGGTCCGGTGGCTCCTGCCCGTACCCGGCGACGATCGCGGCCCACGCCGCTTCCTCGTCCAGCGGGGGGACACCCCCCGAGGACTCCTCGTGCTCAGCCACCGCTGGCCGCCCCCTCCCTGCCGACGCTCTCCGCGAGCCGCCCGACGAACGCATAGCTGTCCGCGAAGATCCGCTCCGCGTCGAAGTCCAACGTCGCGACGTGGTAGCTCTGTTCCAGCAGGGTCTCGGTGACGTCCGTCGAGGAGATCCGCGACAGGATCCGCGCCGAGTCCACCGGCGGCACGACGTGGTCCTGCGGGCTGTGCAGCAGCAGCACCGGCTGCGTCACCTGCGGCAGGTCGGCGTCCACCAGCCGGAAGAGCTTGCGCAGGGAGTCGGCGGCCCGGGTCGGGACCCGGTCGTAGCCGACCTCCTCCGAGCCCGGCTTCGCGATGTCGCTCGCGATGCCCGGCGTCGACCGGACGAAGTGCTTGACCACCGGAAGGGCGACGGCGAGCGGGTCGTGGACCTTGTTCGCCGGGTTGACGAGGACGATCCCGCTGATCGAGTCCCCGTGCTTGGCGGCCAGCCGCAGGGTCAGCGCCCCGCCCATGGACAGCCCGAAGACGAAGACCTGCTCGCACCGGTCCAGCAGCTCCCGCAGCGCGCGGTCGACCTCGGCGTACCAGTCCTGCCAGCCGGTGAGCTGCATGTCCTGCCAGCGCGTGCCGTGTCCCGGCAGCAGCGGCAGGGAGACCGTCAGCCCGCGCGCGGCCAGGTGGTCGGCCCAGGGGCGCAGGGACTGGGGGGAGCCGGTGAAACCGTGGCAGAGGAGGACGCCGACCTCTCCGCCCTCGTGGCGGAACGGCTCGGCTCCAGGGAGGACGGGCACCAGGGTCTCCTTGGTCATGAGGGGTTGGCGGGTGCGTTGCTCTGTGTGACTTCACCGTACGCGACCGGGGTGGTACCGACCAGGGTCGTCGGGCCGCTCCCGGCGGAGCCAGGGGTTAAGGTCTGTTCGACAGACACAGGAAGGCTTTCGAGTTGATCTACGGCGCAATGAAGTTCTCCATCGGCGGGTCCCTGAAGCTCGCCTTCAGGCCGTGGGTGGAGGGCCTCGAAAACATTCCCGCGGAGGGGCCGGCGATCCTCGCGAGCAACCACCTGTCCTTCTCCGACTCCTTCTTCCTCCCCGCCGTGCTGGACCGGAAGGTGACCTTCATCGCAAAGGCGGAGTACTTCACCTCCCCCGGGGTCAAGGGCAAGCTGACGGCGGCCTTCTTCAAGGGCGTCGGCCAGCTCCCGGTGGACCGCTCCGGCGCGCGCGGTGCGGGCGAGGCCGCCATCAAGAGCGGCATCGAGGTCATCGAACGCGGGGAGCTGTTCGGTATCTACCCCGAGGGGACCCGTTCACCCGACGGCCGCCTCTACCGGGGCAAGCCCGGCGGCCTGGCCCGGGTGGCGCTCGCCACCGGCGCCCCCGTGATCCCGGTCGCGATGATCGACACCGAGAAGATCCAGCCGCCCGGCAAGGTCGTCCCGAAGCTGATGCGTCCGGGCATCCGGATCGGCAAGCCGCTGGACTTCAGCCGCTACCAGGGGATGGACGGGGACCGCTTCATCCTGCGCTCGGTGACCGACGAGGTCATGTACGAGATCATGAAGCTTTCCGGCCAGGAGTACGTGGACATCTACGCCACCGCCGCGAAGCGCCAGATCGCCGACGCGGAGAAGGCCGCCAAGGGCGAGAAGGCGGACAAGGGCGAGAAGGCCGAGAAGGGCGACGGGGCCGGGCAGTAGGACGGGCGGGCGGCGGTGCCGCCCGCACGGGGGTGGGGGAGATGGCGAAGCGCGAGCGCGTCGTGCGCATGTCGGTCGAGCAGCCGCTGTGGCAGGCCCTGACGGCCTACCGGCTGCTCACCATGGTCTACGCGGTGCTGCTGTTCGCCTCCGCGTACCGGAAGTTCGACCAGCCCTGGACGGCGGCCGGCTACCTCGCCGTCCTCGCCGTCTGGACCGTGGCCACCCGGCGCAAGGTGGCCGGCGCCGCGTCCTGCACCCGCCGGTTCCTCGTCGCCGACCTCACCGTCGCCCTCGTGGGCGTCCTGCTCACCCCGCTCGCCGACACCCACGCCCGGATCGCGTCGGGCGGCCCGACCCTCCCCAGCATCTGGACGGCCGGTTCGGTCCTCGCCTTCGCCCTCAAGGGCGGCTGGCGCTGGGCCGGAGTCGCCTCGACCTTCGTGGCCGTCGCCAACATCGTCATCCACGGCGGCGACCCCACCCGGGACACCCTGCACAACGTCCTGCTGGTCTGGGTGGCCTCCATAGCCCTCGGCTACGTCATCGAGGTCGCCCGCGCCAGCGAGGCGACCCTCGCCCGGGCCCTGGAGATCGAGGCCGCCACCCGCGAGCGCGAACGCCTCGCCCGCGACATTCACGACGGGGTCCTCCAGGTCCTCGCCATGGTCCAGCGGCGCGGCACCGAGCTGGGCGGCGAGGCCGCGGAGCTCGGCCGGATGGCGGGCGAGCAGGAGGTGGCGCTGCGCACCCTGGTCTCCAGCGGGCTGGTGCACCCCTCGCGGGTCTCGCGCGACGGGTCGCTGGGCGCGCTGGTGGACGCCTACGAGGTGGAGGAGCCCGGCTCCGACGAGGGTGAGCTGGACCTGCGCTCCCTGCTCGCCCCGCACGCAGGCTCCCGGGTGAGCTTCGCCGAGCCGGGCGCCCCCGTGCCGCTGCCGGTGCCCGCCGCGCGGGAGCTGGCCGCGGCGGTCGGGGCGGCCCTGGACAACGTCCGCAAGCACGCCGGGGAGGGCGCCCGCGCGTGGATCCTGGTCGAGGACTGGGGGGACGAGGTGATCGTGACCGTACGGGACGACGGTCCGGGCATCCCGGCCGGCCGGCTCGACCAGGCGGCCGGGGAGGGACGGATGGGCGTGGCCCTGTCCATCCGCGGACGGCTGCGCGACCTCGGCGGCAGCGCCGAGCTGGTGTCCGTCCCCGGACAGGGCACCGAAGTGGAACTGAAAGTACCGAGGGGGACAACCCAGTGACCGAGACGAACGACCTCCACGAGATCAAGGTGATGGTCGTCGACGACCATCCGATGTGGCGGGACGCGGTCGCCCGCGACCTGGCCGCCGCCGGGTTCGACGTCGTGGCCACCGCCGGGGACGGACCGGAGGCCGTGCGCCGGGCCCGTGCCGCCGGCCCGGGGGTGCTGGTCCTCGACCTCAACCTGCCGGGCATGCCGGGCGTGCAGGTCTGCAAGGAGCTCGTCGGCGCCGATCCCGCGCTGCGCGTGCTCGTCCTGTCGGCCAGCGGGGAGCACGCGGACGTGCTGGAGGCGGTCAAGTCCGGGGCCACCGGCTACCTGCTGAAGTCCGCCGGGGCGCAGGAGCTGATCGACGCGGTGCGCCGCACCGCGGCCGGCGACCCGGTGTTCACCCCCGGCCTGGCCGGCCTGGTCCTCGGCGAGTACCGGCGCCTGGCCACCGTCCCGGCGCCCGCCGCCGCCGACGAACCCAAGGCCCCGCAGCTGACCGACCGGGAGACCGAGGTGCTGCGGCTGGTGGCCAAGGGGCTCTCGTACAAGCAGATCGCGGAGCGGCTGGTGATCTCCCACCGCACGGTGCAGAACCACGTGCAGAACACCCTGGGCAAGCTCCAGCTGCACAATCGGGTGGAGCTCGTCCGGTACGCGATCGAGCGCGGGCTGGACGACGCCGACGCATAACGGGTGACACCGGTCGTACTTACTTCCCGTACGAGTGAACACGCGTACGCAACGCCTCGCATGTTCACCGGAATTGACCTCCCCAGAGCCCTTGCTGTGACCTGCGTCACCACTAGCGTGACCGTCATGGCGAAGGGAGATTCCATGAAGGTCGGAGTGCTCACGGGCGGCGGCGACTGCCCCGGGCTCAACGCGGTGATCAGGGCGGTCGTCCGCAAGGGCACGCAGGAGTACGGATACGGGTTCGTCGGCTTCAAGGACGGCTGGCGGGGACCGGTCGACGGGGACACCGTCCCGCTCGGCATCCCCGCCGTCCGCGGGATCCTGCCCCGCGGCGGCACCATCCTCGGCTCCTCGCGCACCAACCCGTTCACGAGGGAGAACGGCGTACGGGCCATCAAGGAGAACCTCGCCAAGTTCGAGGTCGACGCGCTCGTCGCGATCGGCGGCGAGGACACCCTGGGAGTGGCCGCCCGGCTGCACGCGGAGCACGGCATCCCCTGCGTGGGCGTGCCCAAGACCATCGACAACGACCTCTCGGCCACCGACTACACCTTCGGCTTCGACACGGCCGTCGGCATCGCGACCGAGGCCATCGACCGGCTGCACACCACCGCCGAGTCCCACATGCGGGTCCTCGTCGTCGAGGTGATGGGCCGGCACGCGGGCTGGATCGCCCTGCACTCGGGTCTGGCGGGCGGTGCCAACGTCATCCTCATCCCCGAGCAGCGCTTCGACGTGGACCAGGTCTGCGCCTGGGTGACCTCCCGCTTCAAGGCGAGCTACGCGCCGATCGTGGTGGTCGCGGAGGGCGCGATGCCCACCGACGGGGAGATGGTCCTCAAGGACGCCACCACGGACTCCTTCGGGCACGTCCGGCTCTCGGGCGTCGGCGAATGGCTGGCCAAGGAGATCGAGGCGCGCACCGGCAAGGAGGCCCGTACGACGGTCCTCGGGCACATCCAGCGCGGCGGCACCCCGAGCGCCTTCGACCGCTGGCTGGCCACCCGCTTCGGGCTGCACGCGATCGACGCGGTGCGCGACGGGGACTTCGGCAAGATGGTCGCGCTGAAGGGGACGGACATCGTCCGCGTGCCGATCGCGGAGGCCACCGCGAAGCTCAAGACGGTCGACCCCGCGCTGTACGAGGAGGTCGGGGTCTTCTTCGGCTGAGGGCTGCCGAGCCTTCGGGCGCCGCCGGACCACGGGTCGTATCGTGACGAACGGCCCATGGTCCGACTGGTTCGACGTACGGGAGCACGCGTGGAGATCCTGGCCTTCGGAGTGACCGCCGACGAGAAACCGCTCCTGGAGCGGGCCTTCGCCGGACAGCACGAGGTCCGCTGTCTCGACGTCCCGCTGAGCGAGGACACGGTGCCCATCGCCGTCGGCTACGAGATCGTCTCCTCCAGCGTGAACGCGGACCTCGGCCACAGGGTCCTGAACGCGCTGTCCGCCGGCGGGACGAAGATGATCGCCCAGCGGTCGACCGGCTTCAACAACATCGACCTGGACGTGGCCCGCCGGCTCGGCATGACCGTCGGCCGCGTCTCGTACTACTCCCCCCACTCCGTGGCCGAGTTCGCCTGGACCCTGGCGACGGCCGTCAACCGCAAGGTCGTGCGGGCGGCCATCCGCACCCGCGACTTCGACTTCCGGCTGAACGGGCTGATGGGCCGCGACTTCCACGGCCGCACGGCGGGGATCCTCGGCACCGGCAAGATCGGCGAGGTCTTCGCCCGGATCGCCCACGGCTTCGGGATGACCCTCCTCGGCTGGGACGTCGCCCGGAACCCGGCCTGCCTGGAGCTGGGCATGACGTACGTGGACAAGGAGGAGCTCCTCGCCCGGTCCGACCTGATCAGCCTGCACGTGCCCCTGCTGGAGTCCACGCACCACCTGATCGACGCGGCCGCCCTGAAGGCCATGCGCGACGACGCGATCCTCGTGAACTCCAGCCGGGGAGGCCTGATCGACGCCGCCGCCCTGGTCGACGAGCTGAGGGCGGGCCGCTTCGCCGGGGTCGGCCTCGACGTGTACGAGGCGGAGGCCGGGGTGTTCTTCCTCGACAAGTCCCTCGAAGCCGTCGAGGACGACACCCTGGCCCGGCTGGTCACCTTCCCGCACGTCGTGGTGACCAGCCACCAGGCCTACTACACGGCCGACGCCGTCGGGCAGATCATCGACACCACCGTCCGCAACGTCGCCGACTACCTGGGCGGCCGCAGCTCCGAGAACACGCTGGTGCCGTCCCCTTGACCGTGCGGCCTGACCGTGCGGCCTGACCGTGCGGCCCGACCGGGCCGGCGGGGCCGGGTCAGGCCGGGGTCATGACCCCCGTCAGCAGGTCCCGGACCAGGTCCGCGCCCCGCAGGGTGAGCACCGACTCCGGGTGGAACTGCACGCCCGCGACCCCGCCCGCGGCCGACCGCAGGGCGTGCACCTCGCCGGTCTCCGGATCCCGGGCGACCTCGACCCCCTCGCCGGCCAGGCGCACGGCCAGCTCGTCGGAGCAGTGCGCGGTGTAGGTGTTGTAGAAGCCCACCACCTCCTCGGCCCCGAAGAGGCCGATCCGCGTCTGCGCCCCCTGCGCGGGCTCCGCCTTGCGGACCAGCGGCAGTCCCAGTTCGGCGGCCAGCAGCTCGTGGCCCAGGCAGACGCCCAGGATCCCGCCCCGGTGCGAGGCCAGCAGCTCCCCGGCCAGCGCGCGCAGCATCCGCATCTTCGGGTCGCCGGACTCCGCCGGGTTGCCCGGACCCGGGCCGAGGACGATCGGCCCCTCCCAGGCCAGGGCCGCGGCCCGCAGGCCGGGGTCGTCGTAGCGGCGTACGGTCACCTCCAGCCCGGTGACCCGCAGCACGTGGGCCAGCATCGCGGTGAAGGTGTCCTCCCCGTCGACCACCAGCGCGTGGCCGGTCAGCGACGCGGGCTGCTCCTGCATCCGGAGCCAGAACGGCGCGAGATCGGCCCGCCGGGCCGCCAGCGCGGCCTGGACCCGGGGGTCGTCGGCCAGCCGGGTCCCCTCGAAGGCCGGGCGGGGCGCCGCCTCCCGCACCCCGAGGGCCGCCAGCACCCCGGCTGCCTTGGCGTGGGTCTCCGCCACCTCGCCGCGCGGGTCGGAGTGGCGCACCAGGGTGGCGCCGACCGGCACCCGCAGGGTCCCGTCCGGGGCGATGTCGGCGGTGCGGATCAGGATGGGGGAGTCCAGGGTCTGGCCGCCGGAGGCGTCCAGGCCGAGGAGGGCCAGCGCGCCCGCGTAGTAGCCGCGGCCGCCGCTCTCGTAGCGCTCGATCACGCGGCAGGCGTTCTGTACGGGCGAGCCCGTCACGGTCGCCGCGAACATGGTCTCCCGCAGCACCTCCCGGACGTCCAGCGAGGAGCGTCCGCGCAGCTCGTACTCGGTGTGCGCGAGGTGGGACATCTCCTTCAGCCGCGGTCCGACGACGGCCCCGCCCATGTCGCCGACCGTGCACATCATCTTGAGCTCCTCGTCGACCACCATCGACAGCTCCTCGGTCTCCTTGCGGTCCCCGAGGAAGGCGAGGAGCGACTCGGCGGTCGGACCCCCGGCGGGATAGCGGTAGGTGCCGCTGATCGGGTTCATCACCACCGTGCGGCCGGACATCCGGACGTGGACCTCCGGGCTCGCCCCGACGAGGGTCCGCTCCCCGGTGTGCACGACGTACGTCCAGTACGCGCCCCGCTCGCCCTCCAGCAGCCGCCGGAACAGGGCGAGCGCGTCGGCCCGGCCGAAACCGTCGATCCGGCCCCCGTAGGTCCGCCGGATCACGAAGTTCGCGCCCTCGCCGCGCCCGATCTCGTCGCGGATCACGCGCTCGACGGTGGCCGCGTAGTCCTCGTCGGTGACGTCGAAGCCGCCGTCCTCGACCCGTACGTCGTGGCCGGGCAGCACCGCCAGCGCCGCCGCGAGGGGGATCTCGTAGGCCTCCTCGGCGGTCAGCACGCTCAGCGGGGTGCCGTCGTCGCGCACGTCGAAGCCGCGCTCGCGGATCTGCCGGAAGGGCACGAGGGCGAGGGTGGGCAGGTCCCGGACCGGCAGGTCGGCCAGGCGCGCGGCCTCGTGCACCGGCCCGATCAGCACCTCGACGGTGTCGTGGTCACGGCCCGGGGTGCGCCGGCGGAGCAGGGCGAACGGCGGGCAGGACTCGTCGAGGAGCCGACTCGGGTCGAAGGGGCCATCCTGGGAGCGGGGGACCCGGAACGGTGAATCCTGGGACTGGGGCATGGTGTGGGCGTCCTTCCGGTGGATCCGCGGAGCTGCGGATCCGGTGGCTTGTCGGCGGGAG
The DNA here is from genome assembly GCF_041862025.1 of Streptomyces sp. AB3(2024). NCBI lineage: Bacteria > Bacillati > Actinomycetota > Actinomycetes > Kitasatosporales > Streptomycetaceae > Streptomyces > Streptomyces sp. AB3(2024). The sequence continues at coordinate 8,239 of NZ_JBGWAB010000039.1, read as the reverse complement.
GGACGGCCCGGTCGCGCAAACGCGAAAGGCCGCCCCTCGGGGCGGCCTTTCGCGTCGCTCGTGTCAGTGGGTACGCACGAGGGGTGGGCCGCCGGGAGCGGGCCACCACCAGTTCTGGTCGGAGTGTGCGTACATGCGAGGCACCCTAGCCCAAGCGGACGGGATCCCGCTGCATCCGTTCTATACCGACATGTGAACCACGGATTCCGTTCATTTTCGCCGTCCGCACCTTCGAGCGACACCGTCTCACCAGGTGGGCGCCGGGCCGGACGGGACGTGTGACGCCGTAATGTGTGCGAGGTGACCGTGAACGCTGAAACCCAAGCCCCCGCCCATCAGGCGACCTGGCGAGACCTTCCCGCGGCGCAGCAGCCTTCGTACCCCGATGCCGAGGCACTGCGCGCTGTCGTCGCGGACCTCGAGTCGTATCCTCCCCTCGTATTCGCGGGTGAGTGCGATCAGCTGCGCGCCCGTCTGGGAGCCGTCGCCAAGGGCGAGGCGTTCCTGCTCCAGGGCGGCGACTGCGCCGAGGCCTTCGACGCCGTGTCCGCCGACCACATCCGCGCCAAGCTGAAGACGCTGCTCCAGATGAGCGCCGTCCTGACGTACGCGGCCTCCGTGCCCGTCGTCAAGGTCGGCCGCATCGCCGGCCAGTACTCCAAGCCGCGCTCCAAGGACACCGAGACCCGCGACGGCGTCACCCTGCCGACCTACCGCGGCGACTCCGTCAACGGCTTCGCCTTCACCGAAGAGGCCCGGATCCCGGACCCCGAGCGGCTGAAGCGCATGTACCACGCCTCGGCCTCGACGCTGAACCTGGTGCGCGCCTTCACCACCGGTGGTTACGCCGACCTGCGCCAGGTGCACGCCTGGAACCAGGACTTCGTGAAGTCCTCCCCCTCCGGGCAGCGCTACGAGCAGCTCGCGCGGGAGATCGACAACGCGCTGAACTTCATGAAGGCCTGTGGCACCGACCCGGCCGAGTTCAAGGCGGTGGAGTTCTACGCCTCCCACGAGGCGCTGCTCCTCGACTACGAGGGCGCGCTGACCCGTACGGACTCGCGCACCGGCAAGCTGTACGACACCTCCGGCCACATGGTCTGGGTCGGTGAGCGCACCCGCCAGCTGGACCACGCGCACATCGAGTTCTGCTCGCAGATCGCCAACCCGCTCGGCATCAAGCTCGGCCCCACCACCACGGTGGACGAGGCGCTCACCTACATCGACCGCCTGGACCCCGAGCGCGAGCCGGGCCGGCTGACCTTCGTCGTCCGCATGGGCGCCGACAAGGTCCGCGAGAAGCTCCCGGAGCTGGTCGAGAAGGTCACCGCGTCCGGTGCGACCGTCGCCTGGGTCACCGACCCGATGCACGGGAACACCTTCGAGGCGGCCTCCGGCCACAAGACGCGACGCTTCGACGACGTGCTCGACGAGGTCAAGGGCTTCTTCGAGGTCCACAAGGCCCTGGGCACCCACCCGGGCGGCATCCACGTCGAGCTCACCGGTGACGACGTCACCGAGTGCGTGGGCGGCGGCGACGAGATCTTCGTCGACGACCTGCACCAGCGCTACGAGACGGCCTGCGACCCGCGCCTCAACCGCAGCCAGTCCCTGGACCTGGCGTTCCTGGTCGCCGAGATGTACCGCGATCAGTAAGTAGCTTCCTACGACGATGGGGCGCGGATCGATGTGATCCGCGCCCCATCGTCGTATCCGGGTCTTTTAGGGGACCCTCAGTTTGGGTACGGTTAGGTAAGCCTCACCGAATGGGGATGGCCCGCAGAACCGTTCCGCACCAGGGAGGTGAACCGCGTGTACGTCTGCTCTTGCTTCGGGATCACCGACAAGCAGGTCAAGGAGCACGCGGCTGCCGGGGCCTGCACCCCCCGCCAGATCGCCTCGGCCACCAAGGCCGGCACCGACTGCGGCTCCTGCGTGCGCACCATCCAGGGCCTCCTCGGCCGCGGGGCCTGCCCGCGCCGGGAGCTGCTGGAGAAGGGCGACGGGGCGGCGGTCCTGGCGGCCGACTCGCGGCTCGTTCCCGCGATCGCGGCCGGCTCCGCGCCGGAGCCCGCGCTCGCCGAAGCGGCCTAGCTCTCCGGCTGCTCGATCAGCTGCGCGATGTAGAGCGGCTCGCCGATGCTCTCGATGAGCTCCAGCTGGGTGTCGAGGTAGTCGATGTGGTGCTCCTCGTCCTCCAGGATCTCCTCGAAGAGCCGGGCGGACGTGACGTCGCCCTTTCCGCGCATGACCTCGATGCCCCGCTTGAGGCGGTCGATGGCCTCGACCTCGACCTGCCGGTCGGCCTGGAACATCTCCGTGAGGGTCTGGCCGACGCGCACGTGGAAGAGGCGCTGGTAGTTCGGCAGACCGTCGAGCATCAGGATGCGCTCGGTGATCTTGTCCGCGTGCTTCATCTCGTCGATGGATTCGGCGCGCGTGTAGTGGGCGAGCTTCGTCCAGCCCTTGTTGTCCTGGATGCGGTAGTGCAGCCAGTACTGGTTGATGGCCGTGAGCTCACCGGTCAGCTGCTCGTTGAGAAACTCAAGGACCTCGGGGTCGCCCTGCATCGCAGAGGCTCCTTCCAGGCAATGTCAGCTACGTGACGGGGCAGGTGCGCGCATCTTTGCACCGCCACCCGGGAGCGTCCAGTAAGTGCCTCCTTAGTGGGAGTTGCTGCGACTTGCCCGGATAGGGCCGGACCTGGTCGTGACCACCCCGCCGCGTCTGTCACCATGGAGACATGGGTCAGCCGGAAAGCCGGGAATCTCCGGGAGCAGAGCAGTTCGAGCTCCCCCCGGGGCAGCGGTTGCAGAGGGGCTGGCCGGTCACCCACTACGGTCCCGTGCCCAAGTTCAAGCCGGAGCGCTGGGAGTTCCGCGTCTTCGGCGCCACGGCCGACGGTGAGAAGCACTGCTGGAACCACGAGGACTTCGCGGCCCTGCCGTTCGACTCGGTCGTCGCCGACCTGCACTGCGTCACCAAGTTCAGCATGCCGGGCGCCGAATGGGGCGGTGTCATGGCGCGCACCGTGCTGGCGCTGGCCCCGCCGGCGCCGCAGGTCACGCACGTGATGGTGTGGGCCGAGTACGGCTTCAGCTCCAACCTGAGACTGGCCGATTTCTCCTCCGACCGGACCGTCTTCGCCACCCACATGGGCGGCGAACTGCTGACGGCCGAGCACGGTTTCCCGCTGCGGCTCGTGGTCCCGCACCTCTACGCCTGGAAGGGCCCCAAGTGGGTCCGCGGCATCGAGTACATGACCGCGGACCGCCGGGGCTTCTGGGAGGAGCGGGGCTACCACAACATCGGCGACCCCTGGCGCGAGCAGCGCTTCTCGTACCAGGAGGAGCCGGGCGACGGCCCCGAGCTCTAACCCTCGTGGTACCGGTGGACGACCGCGTGGCCCTTGCCGCGGCCGATCATCCACTTGTTGACCGGGGTGGTCACGACGAAGGCCAGCGCGAGGGAGAGCGCGAGCGCCGCCCAGAACAGGGCGTCCGAGAGCTGTGCGTCCATGGCGCCGGGCCACAGGGCGATGACCCCGTTGTCGATCAGCTCCATGACGGCGATCGAAAGGGTGTCCGCGGCCAGCGCCACCCGGACGGCCGAACGGAGGTCCACTCCGGCGGCGAGGACGCCGCGCAGGGTGAGCGCGTAGCCGAAGAAGAACGCGAGGACGATCGCGAGGATCATCGTCGGAACGTTCCCCCAGCCCAGGGCGGTTCCGATGATCATGCCGAGCACCTCGCCGATGGCGCACCCGGTGAGGCAGTGCAGGGTGGCGCGGGCGGCCATGTCCCAGCCGACGGTCCCGTGGCCGTGGTGGCCGTGCTCCTCGGGCTCCGGATGGCCGTGTCCGTGGTGTCCGTGGTGCCCGTGTTCGTCTTCGTGGTGGGCGTGTGCCTGATCCATGACGACCCCCTGGTGGGAACAGCCGGGTGGCGGTTCTGTCGATGGACGGAACCGTATACCCCCCTGGGGTATTCCCTCAAGGGATCTTCCACTCAGTGGACGCCGCGCAGCTCCTTCAGCAGGGCCACGTCGGCGGCGTGCCCCTCCTTGCCGCCGGGCGTCTCGATGATCAGCGGCACACCCTCCGTCTCGGGGTGCGAGCACAGCTCCGCGAAGGCCTCCCGGCCGATGTGACCCTGGCCGATGTTGGCGTGCCGGTCCTTGTGGGCGCCGACGCCCTCCTTGGAGTCGTTGGCGTGGATCAGCTTCAGCCGGCCCGGCCCCACCGTGTCCACCAGCAGGTCCAGCGTCTGCTTGGTGCCGCCCGGCTCGGCCAGGTCGTGGCCCGCCGCGAAGATGTGGCAGGTGTCCAGGCAGATGCCGAGGCGGGGGTGGTGGTCGAGCGCCTCGAAGTAGGGCCCGAAGTCCCAGGTCCGGGAGCAGAGCGAGAAGCCCTGACCGGCGGTGGACTCCAGCAGCAGGAACGGGTCGTCCTCGTGCGTCAGCTCGTCCAGCAGCGGCAGCATGTACTCCCTGACCTGCGCGTACGCCGCCTCGCGCGGGCGGCCCCCGGTCGCCGAGCCGGTGTGCACGACCACGCCGAGCGCGCCGATCTCCCGGCCCCGGCGCAGCGAGTGGCGCAGCGACTCCACCGACTTCTCCACCGTGGCCCCGTTGTGCGAGCCGAAGTTGATCAGGTACGGGGCATGGACGTACACCGGGAGGGACTCCTCGGCGCACTGCGCCCGGAACAGCTCGTCCTGCGCCGGGTTGCCGGTCGGCGTGGCCCAGCCGCGCGGATTGGCGACGAAGACCTGGAGGGCCTCGGCGCCCATCTCACGGGCGTACGGGAGGCCGACCGAGGCGAGGCCGCCGGCGACGGGGACGTGCCCGCCCACGGGGTTGCGCGTCATGGTCCGTCACAGTCCCTTGGTCTTGAGGGTGATCGTGCTGCCCTCGGGGGCGCCCTGGCCGCCGGGCACCGACTGGGTCTCCACGGTGTTGCTGAAGGAGAGGAACGGCCGGTCCACCTTCACCTTGAAGCCCAGGGCCTCCAGGGTCTTGCGGGCCGGGTCCACGTCCTGGTTGGTCACGTCCGGCACCAGGACCTGCCGGGGGCCCTTGGACACGGTCAGCGTGACGGTGTCACCGCCCGCCGCCGAGGCGCCCGCGGCGACCGACTGGCCCACGACCGTGCCGGCCGGGGAAGCGGAGTTGACCTGCTCGGGCGCCGCCTGCGCCGTCAGCCCGACGGCCTCCAGCGCGGCCCGTGCCTGGTCGAGGGGCTTGCCGGTGACGGCCGGGACCGGGATCGGGCGGCCCTTGCTGACGACGAGCGCGATCGCGGTGTCGGGCGCCCGCTTGTTGCCGCCCAGCGGGTTGGTCTCGATCACCGAGCCCTGGGCGACGTCCTGGCTGAAGGCCTGGGTGACGATGCCGGGCGCCAGGCCCGTCCTCGTCAGCTCGGCCTTGGCCTCCTCCAGCGGCCGGCCCTTCAGGTCGGGGATGCCGACCAGCTCGGGGCCGCGGGACACGGTGAGGACGACCGCCCCGTTGCCGCGGATCTGCTTGCCGCCCTCGGGAGTGCTGTTCATGACCGTACCGCGGTCGAAGGCGTCGCTGAACTTCCGGTCCACCCGCTTCACGCCGAGTCCGGCGGCCGACAGCTGGGAGCGGGCCTGCGCCTCCGTCTTGCCCAGGAGGTTGGGGACCTTGGTGAACTGGCCGGAGTTGATGTACCAGACGCCGGCGCCCAGCCCGAGGGCGAGCAGGACCCCGGCGACGACCAGGAGCATCCCGCGGCGCGGGCGGCCCGGCGCGGGAGCCGTGTGGGCCGCGGGCGGCTGCGGGCGCTCCAGCCGGGAGGTGTGGTGCACCGGCTGCGGGGCCTCCACCGGGCGCGGGATCACGCTGGTGCGGTCCTCGGCGGCCGCCCGCTCCCCGTCCAGGGCCTGCGGAGGTACGGCGTCCAGCTCGGAGTCACTGAGCTGCTCCCGCGCCTCCCGGGTCAGCCCGAGCAGGGCCGCCGCGTCGGTGGGACGCAGCTCGGGGGCGCGGGCGGTGGCGTCCGCGACCAGGGCGTCGAGGGCGGCGGGCAGTCCGGGAACGGCGGCCGACGGGGGCGGGACGTCCTCGTGGAGGTGCTGGTAGAGCACCTGGGCGGGGGTGCCGCCGGTGTGGGGCTTGGAGCCGGTGAGCATCTCGTACAGGACGACGCCGCAGGCGTAGACGTCCACCCGGGTGTCGGTGACGCCGTTCTCGATCTGCTCGGGCGCCAGGTAGGAGACGGTGCCGAGGATCGAGCCGGTGGTGTTCGTCGCGGCGTCCACGGAGCGGACCAGACCGAAGTCGGCGACCTTGACGCGGCCGTCGTCGCCGATCAGGACGTTCTCGGGCTTCATGTCCCGGTGGACGAAACCGGCCCGGTGTGCGGTGCCGAGGGCGGCGAGGACCGGCTCGAAGATGTCGAGGGCGGCCCGCGGCTGGAGCGCGCCGCGCTCGCGCAGCACGTCGCGCAGGGTGCAGCCGGACACGTACTCCATGGCGAGGTACGTGTACGGGCCGTCCGTGCCCTGGTCGAACACGGCGACCACGTTGGGGTGGGCGAGGCGGGCCACGGACTTCGCCTCGCGGATGAAGCGCTCGACGAAGGCGCCGTCGGCGGCGAGCGCCGGATGCATCACCTTCAGCGCGAGCACACGGTCCAGGCGGGTGTCGACGGCCCGGTAGACCGTGGCCATGCCGCCGGCCGCGATGCGGGCGTCGATGCGGTAGCGGCCGTCGAGCACGCGCCCGACGAGAGGGTCTTCCAGGGTCGTATCCACCCGGCGATTCTACGAGGCGGTCCGTTTGAGCCGTCCGGCGTGTCCACGCTTGCAGCGCAGCCGTGACATGGGGGCCGCTCCGGGCGCGGGCCGGCCCTCTCCCCCTCGACCCCCCGGGCCCGGGCGGCGGCTGCCCACCCGCCCCCTGGCCTGCGGGCCGGGGCGGCGGGGAGGGGTGTCCCCCCGGGCGGTCTCAGGGAGGGTTTGGGGGTTTCCCGTCAGTCCCATCGTCCTTCCGGTTCGTGCCGGCCCGTCAAGGGCGCTCCTTCGTCGCGTCGCTGCGCGATGCAATGCCGCGTAGTTAAGCGGTGTTGGGGGTTGTCGAGCGGGTTGCTGGTGGAGGGGTGAGGGAGTAGGCCGCGGTTCCTGTCCGGTGGAGGAAGCCGAGCCTGGCCCACTCGGATAGCTGGGTGAGCAGGTTCTTGGGCTTGAGTCCGAGCAGTTCTGCGAGTTCTCTGCCGTCCCAGGCATGGTGGGGGTTCGTGTTCATGATCGCGATGACGCGTTGTCTGCGGGTGGGTGGCTGCGGGGCCCGGGGACGGGCGGGTGGTCTGGCAGCGCGTCGGCGCTGGTGGCGGGTGGGTGATGTCAGGGGTGGTGGTGTGCGGAGCGTGACGGCGATCGTGTCGATCGTGGTGCTCTTTCGGGGGCGGCCGTCGCCTCGGTTGAGGTAGCGGGAGGTGGGTGATTTGACCTTGCGGGCGCTGTAGCGGGGGCGTCGGGCGGGCAGCAGGGTGGCCAGGACGGCTTGGCCGATGGCGCCCAGCAGGTCGGTTCCATCTGCGGGCAGGATGTGGGTGGCCAGGGTGAGCTGATCGCGTGCTGTTTCCAGGGCGGTGGTGAAGCAGGCCCGGTCGGGGTCGGTGCCGGGACGCGACTCGACGGCGTCGACCATGGCCATGCGCAGGAGCTGGTGGAGCAGGAGCAGGGCCCAGACTTCTTGTTCGAGTCCGGGCCGGTCACCGGAGCGCAGGACACGTCCGCCCAGGAGGGTGTGGCGCAGGGCCAGGAAGGCCGTCTCGATCTCCCAGCGTTCGTGGTAGAGGCGGACCAGGGCCCCAGCGGGGTCGTGGCGGTGGTCCAGGAGTGTGGTGATCAGCCGGTAGCGGTCGGCCACGCGGGTGCCGTCCGTGCCGGTCACCGTCAGTTCGGCGTCGATGACGCGCACCGTCAGGCCGCCCACGCGGCAGAGGCAGGAACCGTCGGGCAGGTGCGCAATGACCTGCGGGTTTCGCGTGTTCTTGGCACGGGCGATAAACCGGGCGCCGGTGCAGGAGACCTCGCGCAGGAACGTGTTCGTGTCGTAGGCGCGGTCGATCAGCAGGAGCATGCCGGGTGTGAGGTGAGGCAGCAGGCCGCGGGCGAAGGTGACCTCGTCGCCGTCCTCGGCCGAGCCGACCGTCGCGCCGATCAGGCCGCGGGTGCCGGTGGCCACCAGGGCAACGATCCGCAGCGTGGGG
>NZ_JBGWAB010000038.1:0-59113 GCF_041862025.1 Streptomyces sp. AB3(2024) | reverse complement strand
CATGGCCCTGCCCACCCCGCCCCACTCCATGCTGAACTCCGGCGCGCACGGCTTCTCCGAGGTCCTCTACGCCTACACCTCCGGAGCCAACAACAACGGCTCCGCGTTCGCGGGACTGAACGCCGACACGCAGTGGTTCAACACCACCATCGGCCTCGCCATGCTGCTCGGCCGGTTCCTGCCCATGGTGTTCGTCCTCGCTCTGGCCGGCTCGCTCGCCGAGCAGAAGCCCGTCCCCGAGACCGCGGGCACCCTCCGCACGGACAAGCCGCTCTACGCCGGCCTGCTCGTCGGCACGATCCTCATCATCACCGGTCTGACCTACTTCCCGGCGCTCGCGCTGGGTCCGCTCGCCGAAGGGCTGGCGTCATGACCTCCGACACCAGGAAACAAGAGGACGTCATGTCGACCGTGACTCCGACCCGCGCTCCGCACCAGGACGTACCCACCGGCCAGAAGCCGGAAGGCGGCCGCGTCGGCGGAGGGCTGTTCGACCCCAAGCAGCTGCTGAAGTCCTTCCCGGACGCCGTCCGCAAGCTCGACCCCCGGATCATGATCAAGTCCCCGGTCATGTTCGTGGTCCTGGTCGGCTCGGTCGTCACCACCGTGCTGGCCGTCAAGGACCCGACGGACTGGTTCGGCTGGGCGATCACCGCCTGGCTGTGGCTGACCACCATCTTCGCCAACCTCGCCGAGGCCGTCGCCGAGGGCCGCGGCAAAGCCCAGGCCGACACCCTCCGCAAGGCCAAGACCGACTCCGTCGCCCGTCGCCTGACCCAGGACGGCAAGAGCGAGGAGTCCGTACCGGGTACCGACCTCAAGATCGGCGACCTCGTCGTCTGCGAAGCCGGCGACATCATCCCCGGCGACGGAGACGTCGTCCAGGGCGTCGCCTCCGTCGACGAATCCGCCATCACCGGCGAATCCGCACCCGTCATCCGGGAGTCCGGCGGCGACCGCAGCGCGGTCACCGGCGGCACCAAGGTCCTCTCCGACCGCATCGTCATCAAAATCACCACCAAGCCCGGCGAAACCTTCATCGACCGCATGATCGCGCTCGTCGAGGGCGCCGCCCGGCAGAAGACACCCAACGAGATCGCGCTCAACATCCTGCTCGCGTCCCTCACCATCGTGTTCCTCCTCGCCGTCGTCACCCTCCAGCCCTTCGCGATCTACGCCGGCGCCGAACAGTCCATGATCGTGCTCACCGCCCTGCTGGTCTGCCTGATCCCCACCACCATCGGCGCCCTCCTCTCCGCGATCGGCATCGCCGGCATGGACCGCCTCGTCCAGCGCAACGTCCTGGCCATGTCCGGCCGCGCCGTCGAAGCCGCCGGCGACGTGTCGACACTGCTGCTCGACAAGACCGGCACCATCACCCTCGGCAACCGCCAGGCCGCCGAGTTCGTCCCGGTCAAGGGCACCACAGAGGCCGAACTCGCCGACGCGGCGCAACTGTCGTCGCTGGCCGACGAGACGCCCGAAGGCCGCTCCATCGTCGTCCTGGCGAAGGAGAAGTACGGACTGCGCGAACGGCACCAAGGCGAACTCGCCCACGCCGAGTGGATCGCGTTCACCGCCCAGACCCGCATGTCAGGCGTGGACGTCGACGGCCGCAAGGCCCGCAAGGGTGCGACCGGTTCGGTCATCTCCTGGGTGAACGAGCGCGGAGGATCCGTCGCGGACGACGCCCAGGCGCTCACCGACACGATCTCGCAGGCGGGCGGCACCCCGCTGCTCGTCGCCGTCGAGGACGAGAACGGCGCCCGGGTGCTGGGTGTCATCCACCTCAAGGACGTGGTCAAGGAGGGCATGCGCGAGCGGTTCGACGAGCTGCGCCGCATGGGCATCAAGACCGTCATGATCACCGGTGACAACCCGCTCACCGCCAAGGCCATCGCCGAGGAAGCCGGCGTCGACGACTTCCTCGCCGAAGCCACCCCCGAGGACAAGATGGCCCTCATCAAGCGGGAGCAGGCCGGCGGCAAACTCGTCGCCATGACCGGCGACGGAACCAACGACGCCCCCGCCCTCGCCCAGGCCGACGTGGGCGTCGCCATGAACACCGGCACCTCGGCCGCCAAGGAGGCCGGGAACATGGTGGACCTGGACTCCAACCCCACCAAGCTCATCGAGATCGTCGAGATCGGCAAGCAACTCCTCATCACCCGCGGCGCCCTCACCACCTTCTCCATCGCCAACGACGTCGCGAAATACTTCGCGATCATCCCCGCGATGTTCGCCGTGGTCTACCCGGGCCTCGACAAGCTCAACATCATGGGCCTGCACTCGCCCCAGTCGGCGATCCTGTCCGCCGTCATCTTCAACGCGCTGATCATCATCGCCCTCGTCCCGCTCGCCCTCAAGGGCGTCCGGTACAGGCCGACCAGCGCCGACAAGATGCTCCGCCGCAACCTCGGGCTGTACGGCGTGGGCGGTCTGATCGCCCCGTTCATCGGCATCAAGCTCATCGACCTCCTGATCACCCTCATCCCCGGAATCGGCTGATACCCGCCATGAACAACTCCGTAGGCAACACAGCACGTCTGATCGGTGCGGGCCTCAGGGCCCTGCTCGTCCTGACGATCGTGTGCGGCGTGCTCTACCCCCTCGCCGTCACCGGGATCGCCCAGGCCCTCTTCAACGACAAGGCCAACGGCTCCGAGATCAAGGACAAGAGCGGCAACGTCGTCGGATCCTCCCTCATCGGGCAGACCTACAACCTGCCCAAGCAGAACCCCGACGACGCCGAAGAGGCCGCCAAGCCGGACCTCAAGTGGTTCCAGCCCCGCCCCTCCAACGGACTCGGCACCAACAGCGTCAACACCCAGTACTCCCTGATCCTCTCCGGCGCCACCAACAAGGCCGGCGACAACCCGGACCTCGTCAAGCTGGTCACGGACGCCAAGGAGGCCGTGGTCACCGACAATTCGACGGCGACCTACAAGGTCAGGCCCCAGGACGTACCGGCCGACGCCGTCACCTCCTCCGGCTCCGGCCTCGACCCGAACATCTCCCCCGCCTACGCCGAACTCCAGATCCACCGGGTCGCCGAGCGGAACGGCCTCGACGTCAAGCAGGTCAAGGAACTCGTCGCCGATCACACCCAGGGCCGCACCCTCGGCTTCATGGGCGAACCCCGCGTCAACGTCCTCGAACTCAACACCGCCCTCAAGGCACTGACCGACAACTGATGGTTCGCCTCTCACGAGCCGGGAGCCGGCAGGGCGCGGAATGCTCGCGTCTTGCCGGCTCCTTACGTGCCCGCATCGAAGGAAAGGCTGCACACCAATGACCCGGGTGCTGGTGGTGGAGGACGATCCCCAGCTCGTCCGCGCACTCAAGATCAACCTCCAGGCGCGCAAATTCGACGTCGAGGAGGCTCCCGACGGCAGCTCCGCCCTGCGGCTCGCAGCAGCCCGCAAACCCGACGTCATCGTCCTCGACCTCGGGCTGCCCGACATGGACGGCATCGACGTCATCAAGGGGGTACGGGGCTGGAGCCGCGTACCCATCCTCGTGCTGTCCGCACGCCACACCTCGGAAGACAAGATCCGGGCCCTGGACGCGGGCGCCGACGACTACGTGACGAAACCGTTCAGCATGGACGAGCTCCTGGCCCGGCTCCGCGCGGCCACCCGGCGGCAGGCGGATCCGGAGCAGCGGACCGGCGACATCACGCTGGTGACGACCGACGGGTTCACCATCGACCTGCTCGCCAAGAAGGCCAAGCGCGGCGACCTCACCGTGCGGCTCACCCCGACGGAGTGGCACCTGCTGGAGATCCTCGTCACCCACCCCGGTCACCTGGTCTCCCAGAGCCGGCTGCTGCTCGAAGTCTGGGGCCCGACCTACAGCGACAACACAAACTACCTGCGTGTCTACATGGCCCAGCTCCGGCGGAAGCTCGAAGCGGACCCCTCTCACCCCCGGTACCTGATCACGGAACCGGGCATGGGCTACCGCTTCGAACCCTGAACAGCGACAGGACGGTCCGGGCGAAGGCCCCCGCCGCCGCCGAGGGCGCGCGGCACGTCGTGCGGCTCCGCGAGCCGGCCACACCGTCTGGAGGGACACACCGAGACGCCGGAGCGCGCCCCTGCCGTCAGCAGGTCTTGCCCGGGGCAGCCGCGACAGCCCTCAGCAGGTCTCGTACCAAGTCGAAATCGATGTCCCCCGGCTTGCGGAACCGCAGACAGCCCTTGCCCATGTCCTGCCCGGCCAGCCGCTCCTCGAACGCCTCCCGGACATCGCTCCGCATGAGGTAGAAGGAGACGTACTGCTTCTGACTGGCGAAGGCGATCTCGGCGGCGCCCTCCCGCTCGTAGGCGGGCATGCCGTACGCCATGACCTCGTCGAACCCCTTGAGCTCGGCCCGGCACAACCGCCTCAGCCTGGTCAGGGCGTCCCTGCGCCCGTCCGGCACCTCGGCCAGATACCCGTCGACGTCGCCCGCACCGCTCCGCACCATGCTGTGAGCCTAGTCCAGCCCCGGGTGACGATCCTTTCGAACACGGTCCGGTGCGGGTCATCGCGCCGACGCGCAGTCGGGGAGGAAGAGGATCCCCGCGAGGGCCGTGCCGCGGATCCCGCCCGGGTCGACGCCCGGCCGGGCTCCGGCCGGCTCAGCCGTCGTCGCCGCGCCTCACCGTGCGGTCGGTCTTCAGGTCGTCGAGCTGCTCCTGGACGCGCTGCAGCGTGTCGGGGCAGGAGACCTTCAGCAGGAGCGCCTCCGCCTGGACGGCGCCGCGGTCGGCGATGACGGGCCGCTGGCCGGGGCCGGTGGCACCGTTGGAGAGGTTGATCTTCCACAGGGCCGACTTGAGGGCGGACGCCGGGTCCTCACAGACGATGCCCCCGTCCTCGCCGAGCGCCCGCGCCAGGGCGTCCGGCTCCGCCGCCGGGGTGCGCCGGCTCGGCTTGCGCATGCGCAGGCACAGCCAGTGGTGAACACCGAGGTGCCGCCGGACCCGGAGTAGTTGACGATCACCGCGACGGACGCCAGCACGGTCGCGGCGACCACCCCGAACGCCGGCACGCCCTTGGCGGACAGCTGCTTGAACCGTGCGGGCAGCAGCCCGTCGTGCGTCGCGGCGAGCGGCATCTCCGCGCAGATCATCGTCCAGCCGTTCAGCGCGCCGAGCCCGGAGATGATCACGGCGACGGCCATGACGTTCCCGGCCCAGGTCCCACCGAAGATCACGTTCGCGGCGTCCGAGAACGGCGCGGTGGAGTCCTTCAGCCGCGCGGCCGGCAGAATCCCGAACACCGCGACCAGCGAGAGCATGTACACCACGGCCGTCGCCAGCGTCCCGATCACGGTGGAGCGCGGGATGTTGCGATCCGGATCGCGCACCTTGCCCGCGGCCACCGCGACGGTCTCCACCCCGAAATAGCTGAACAGGCCGATCGCCATGCCGCCGCCGATGGCGGCGACGGTGCCCTCGCCGCTGATGTTCGCCGGGCTGTGGTTCGCCCCGTCCACGAAGAACAGTCCGACGGTCGCCATGAACGCCAGCGCCGCGAACTTCAGCACCGTGGTCACCACCTGCACCAGGCCCATCTGCCGCACCCCGACGAGGTTCACCCACGCGGACAGCCACAGCCCGGCCAGCACCAACAGGACCGAGAAGAACCGGTTGTGCCCCTTGTTCAGGAACACCTCGGCGTACAGCACCCAGCCGACCGCGATCGCCGCGTTGCCTGCCCACGCGCTGATCCAGTACGAGCACGCGCTGAAGAATCAACGCGGTGGCGACCCTCAGCCCGAAACTGCGCTGATCCGAGCCGGCGGGCCGCGGCGGTCCACTGCCGTCGCCCGACGCGTTCGGAGCCGCCATGGCCCTCTCCCGTCGCTCCGAGAACGCCGGGCCGCCCCGACACGGGCGATCCAGGCCATGCGCCGAGCTTCGACACGCCACGCGCACCACGCAACAGCACGAGGACGGGGCGTGCGCCGCCCGGGTGAACCCGGGCGACGTCCGGGTGAGCCGCCCGCACCGACACCACAGTGTTACGGCGCCGACAGCGCGGAGCCTGGTCGAGGTCGTCCGGCGCGAGACCGGGCCGACCTCGGCCAGGACGACTGGTCAGTCGTCGATCGCCTGGTAGAGGGTGGTCCAGAAGTCGCTGATGAGCCGCGCCGAATCCGGAGTGGACATCCCGGTCTGGGTGAGGAGGATGCCGACGAGCCCGTTGTCCGGGTCGGCGTACGTGGTGGTGCCGGTTCCGCCGTCCCAGCCGAACTGGCCGATGGGCGCGTAGTCGCCGCGGTACGTGCGCACCGCCATCCCGAAGCCCCAGCCGCCGTGCTGCCCCTGGCCGTGTGACAGGTGGACGAGCTTGCGGGCTCGGTCTTCCCGGTCGGCCAGCTGCTCGGCGGGGAGGCGGTTGGTGGTCATGAGCTCGACGGCGGGCCGGGACAGGATCCGCCGGTCGCCGTGCGTCCCGTGGTTGAGCAGCATCCGGAAGTAGGCGTGGTAGTCGTCGATGGTGGAATCGAGCCCTCCCCCGCCCGACTGGAACGCCGGGGGCCGGCTGTGGTGTCCCCCTTCGGCCTCGTCCGCCACGGTGAACTCTCCGGTCTGCGGATCGGGGGCGTACAGGGGCGGCAGCCGGTCGATCTTGTCGGCGGGCACGTGGAACCCCGTGTCCTTCATCCCCAGTGGCTCGAAGACGCGCTCGCGCAGGAACGCCTCGAACGACTGGCCGGTGACCCTGGCCACCAGCACTCCGAGCACGTCGTCGCCGACGTTGTACAGCCACCGCTCCCCGGGCTGGTGCATCAGCGGGAGCGTGCCCAGGCGGCGCATCCACTCGTCCGGCTCCGGCGCCGGCAGCAGCCATCCGTCCTCCTGGCCGTACACCCCCCGCTCGAAGAGCGCGCCCATGATCGGCGAGGTCGGCGCCGTCAGGTCCAGCCCCAGCCCGAGCGTGGAGGTGAGCAGGTCCCGCACGGTGATCGGACGCCGCGCCGGCACGGTGTCCTCCAGCGGGCCGTCGGCCCGCCTCAGGACCTGCCGGTCGGCGAGCTCGGGCAGCCACCGGTCCACCGGGTCGTCCAGGCGTATGCGGCACTCGTCCAGCAGGGCCATCGCCGCGGCGGACGCGACCGGCTTGGTCGTCGAGGCCATCCGGAAAATGGTGTCCCGGCGCATCGGTAAACCGCCTTCATGGCGCATCGTCCCGATCGCTTCGACGTGTGTCTCCTCGCCCCGGCTCACCAGGGCGACGAGCCCGGGGATCCTCCCGGACTCCACGTGCCGTAGCAGCACCTCGCTCAGCCTGCGCAGTCCTGCTTCGGAGAAGCCTTTGTTGCCGTGTTCCACTGTGAATCCCCCTGTTCAGTCTGTTCGATCTCGTCGCCGTTTCGCCGTTTCGCCGTTTCGCCGTTTCGCCGTCAGACCGTCCCGTCCTCTTCGGCGGCGGCGTGCTCGATGTCGTCGGTGAGCCGCTTGCGCGCACGGGCGGGGACGTACCCACCGTCCGAGTAGTTCTGGGCGAAGGTCTCGACGAACTCCACCGGGTCCTCCCCGACGATCTCGCGGACCGGCGTGCCGTCCACGGCGGCCCGCTCGAACAGGTCCGCGAGGTCCTCGAACATCGATGCGTTGCTGTCGGCGTCGACCGGCACGAAGTGCATCAGGTGCCGCTCGATCGCCTCGACGGCCGCGCGGTACCCCCCGGGCAGCTCCTTGACGCGCGCCTTGTACGCCCTCCACCGCTTCTTGGGCCCGATCACCTTCGCGATGATCCCGCTCTTCTCGACCTCGGACATGACTACCCGCCCTCCCCTTCACGGAGCTGTTCCAGTCGTTCCGCGAGGAAGCTCCACGTCCCCCAGAACTCTTCGAGATATTCCCGCCCCTGGGCGTTGAGGGAGTGCACCTTGCGGGGCGGCCCCTTCTCCGAGGCGACCTTCTCCACGTCGACGAGACCACGCTTCTCCATCCTGATGAGCAGCGCGTAGACGGTCCCCTCGGCGATGCCGGAGAAGCCCTGCTCCCTCAGGCGCGCCGTGATCTCGTACCCGTAGGCGGGCCTGCCGGCCAGTGACGCGAGGATGATGCCCTCCAACGTGCCCTTGAGCATCTCGGTCAGCAGTTTGGCCATGGAACGCCTCCTCCCCGAGCTATTAAGCGTCGTTGACTACTGGTATACCGTAACGCTGACTACCAGTACTTAGCAAGACGGATTAGCAGGGAAGGAGGAGGCGTCCCGGACGCTCATCCCATGCCGGGGATGTGGGAGACCAGCAGGTCGATGAACTTGATCCCGAGGAACGGCAGGACGAGCCCGCCCAAGCCGTAGACGCCGAGGTTGCGGCGCAGCAGGTCATGAGCGGAGGCGGGCTTGTAGCGGACGCCGCGCAGGGCGAGCGGGATGAGGGCGACGATGATCAGCGCGTTGAAGATGATCGCCGAGGTGATCGCGGACCGGGGGCTGCTCAGGCCCATGATGTTGAGGGCTTCGAGGCCCGGGTAGGCAGCCGTGAACATGGCGGGGATGATCGCGAAGTACTTGGCGACGTCGTTGGTGATGGAGAAGGTGGTCAGGGCGCCGCGGGTGATGAGGAGCTGTTTGCCGATCTCCACGATGTCGATGAGTTTGGTGGGGTTGGAGTCCAGGTCGACCATGTTCCCGGCTTCCTTGGCGGCGGAGGTCCCGGTGTTCATGGCGACGCCCACGTCGGCCTGGGCCAGGGCGGGGGCGTCGTTGGTTCCGTCGCCGGTCATCGCGACGAGCTTGCCGCCGGCCTGCTCCCGCTTGATGAGGGCGAGCTTGTCCTCGGGTGTGGCTTCCGCCAGGTACTCGTCGACGCCGGCCTCGGCGGCGATGGCGCGGGCCGTCAGCTCGTTGTCGCCGGTCACCATGACCGTACGGATCCCCATCCGGCGCAGCTCCTCGAAGCGCTCCCGGATCCCTTCCTTGACCACGTCCTTGAGGTGGATGATCCCGAGCACCCGCGGCCCGTCCCAGTCGTGGACCGCCACGAGCAGGGGCGTGCCCCCGGACTCCGACACGGTGGCCGACCAGGCCGGCGCCTCCGGTGGTACGGTGCCGCCCCGCATCGTCACCCAGTCGCAGACCTGAACGGCCGCGCCCTTGCGGATGGCGCAGCCGGCGCCGTTGTCCCAGCTCAGGTTGACGCCGCTCATCCGGGTCCGGGCGCTGAACTCGGTGAACCGCGGATTGCTGAGGTCCTCCGCGGCGGCCGGCTGCAGCCCGTACTGCCGGGCGAGAGCCACGACGGAGCGGCCTTCGGGAGTCTCGTCGGCGAGCGAGGACAGCTGGGCGGCGTCCGCCAGCTTCGCGTGGCCGACGCCGGGCAGGGGGATGAAGGCCACGGCCTCGCGGTTGCCGAGGGTGATGGTGCCGGTCTTGTCGAGCAGCAGGGTGTTCACGTCTCCGGCGGCCTCGACGGCACGTCCGCTCATGGCGATGACGTTGCGCTGGACGAGCCGGTCCATGCCCGCGATACCGATGGCCGACAGGAGGGCACCGATCGTGGTGGGGATGAGGGTGACGAGGAGGGCGACCAGGACGGTCGTGGACTGTGGGGCGTGCGCGTAGGCGGCCATGGGCTGGATCGCGACGACCACGAGGACGAAGATGACGGTCAGGGCGGCCAGCAGGATGTTCAGTGCGATCTCGTTCGGGGTCTTCTGGCGGGTGGCGCCCTCGACCAGGGCGATCATCCGGTCGATGAAGCTGTGCCCCGGACGTGAGGTGACCCGCACGACGATCGCGTCGGACAGCACGGTCGTACCACCGGTCACGCCGCAACGGTCGCCGCCCGATTCCCGCAGCACGGGCGCCGATTCGCCGGTGACGGCCGACTCGTCGACCATCGCGGCCCCGTCGACGACGTCGCCGTCGGCCGGGATCAGCTCGCCGGCCTCGACGAGGACGAAGTCGAAGGGCTGGAGCTCGGCCGGCGTGACCACCTCGGTCTCGGCCCGGTTCAGGTTCGCCCCGTACGTCCAGTGGTTCAGCCGCACCGCGACCGTGTCCGTACGTGCCTTGCGCAGTGATTCGGCCTGGGCGCGGCCCCGCCCCTCGGCGACGGCCTCGGCGAGGTTGGCGAACAGGACCGTCAGCCAGAGCCAGACGCTGATCACCCAGGTGAAGACGGAGGGGTGGATGAGCGCCGAGAGCGTGGTCAGAACGGATCCGACGGCGACGACGAACAGCACCGGCTTCTTGACCAGTTCGCGGGGGTGAAGCTTGCCGAAGGCCTCCCGTGCGGAGGCGGCGAGGAGCTCGGGGTCCACCACGTTCACCTGGCCGGACCGTTTTCGGGACGGTCGATTGGTCGGGTTCCGCGGAGGTGTCCCGAGACCCGGAGGAATGTGCTGCGCAGCGGCGGGAGGCATGAAGCGACCTTCTGGATGGGTTCGAGGTGGCAGCCCTGGCAGCTCGTGGCCAGGATGCGGAAGAAGGGTGCCGCCGCCGGGGACTGTCTCCATGGACCCCCTCGGCCGTCATGTGAGTGATTTCGAGGTCCCCGGCGGCGCAACAGGCAGGAAACTACTGCCCGTTCCACCAGGAGCCTCCCAGCGGGCGCGGGAATTGGCACCTCCTTGACGGCGGCGCACGGAACGCGTCAAACCGCCGTGAGAGCAGCGTCAACACCGGCCGCGGCCAGGACCAGCACGCTCGACTCCCGCCCGTAAGCGACGGGCGCCATCGCATCCGGGGAGAGCGCGGCCGGCCCCTTGAGGGCGGTCAGCCGGTGGCGTTCGCCGCCATCGGTACGCGGGCCGCCGGAGCGGGCCCGTCCGGTGGCCGTCGCGCCGGCCGCGCAGGCCGGCTCCGCCCTGGATACGGCCGGCCCGTTCCACCAGACCTGACCGGGCCTGACCGGGCCTTTTCCGGCGCCTCCCGTAAGGGTGACGTTAAGAGTTCCCGCGCGCCCGTATGGACCCCGTCAAGGCGTCTTAACGCCGGGATGAAGACACGGTTATCTCGTCATCGGCCATCTGGCCGATTCATTTCCTACGCCGAACTCCAGATCCACCGGGTCGCCGAGCGGAACGGCCTCGACGTCAAGCAGGTCAAGGAACTCGTCGCCGATCACACCCAGGGCCGCACCCTCGGCTTCATGGGCGAACCCCGCGTCAACGTCCTCGAACTCAACACCGCCCTCAAGGCACTGACCGACAACTGATGGTTCGCCTCTCACGAGCCGGGAGCCGGCAGGGCGCGGAATGCTCGCGTCTTGCCGGCTCCTTACGTGCCCGCATCGAAGGAAAGGCTGCACACCAATGACCCGGGTGCTGGTGGTGGAGGACGATCCCCAGCTCGTCCGCGCACTCAAGATCAACCTCCAGGCGCGCAAATTCGACGTCGAGGAGGCTCCCGACGGCAGCTCCGCCCTGCGGCTCGCAGCAGCCCGCAAACCCGACGTCATCGTCCTCGACCTCGGGCTGCCCGACATGGACGGCATCGACGTCATCAAGGGGGTACGGGGCTGGAGCCGCGTACCCATCCTCGTGCTGTCCGCACGCCACACCTCGGAAGACAAGATCCGTGCCCTGGACGCGGGCGCCGACGACTACGTGACGAAACCGTTCAGCATGGACGAGCTCCTGGCCCGGCTCCGCGCGGCCGCCCGCAGACGGGAGCCGCACGGTGCCCCGCAGGCCAATGAGGTTTCCGTGGTCACGACCGACGAGTTCACCGTCGACCTGGTCGCGAAGAAGGTGCACCGGGGCGACCGCACGGTACGGCTGACCCCCACCGAGTGGCACCTGCTGGAAATCCTCATCACCCACCCGGGCCGGCTGATCACCCAGAGCCGACTGCTGCTGGAGGTCTGGGGCCCCAGCTACGGGGAGAACACCAACTACCTGCGCGTCTACATGGCCCAGCTCCGGCGCAAACTGGAACCGGACCCCGCGCACCCCCGGTACCTGATCACCGAACCGGGCATGGGCTACCGCTTCGAACCCTGATCACCCGACCGACCGTCAACAGAGAAGAAGAGTCTGAACATGGGACGCGGCAAGCTCCGCATCTACCTCGGTGCGGCACCGGGCGTCGGCAAGACGTACGCGATGCTCTCCGAGGCACACCGCCGGGTCGAGCGGGGCACCGACTGCGTCGTCGGCTTCGTCGAGCACCACAGCCGTCCGCGGACCGAGGTCATGCTGCACGGCCTCGAACTCATCGAACGGCGCGAGCTGGAATACCGCGGCTCCACCTTCACCGAGATGGACGTGGACGCGATCCTCGCCCGGCGGCCCGCCGTCGCGCTGGTGGACGAACTCGCCCACACCAACGTCCCCGGCTCCCGCAATGCCAAGCGGTGGCAGGACGTCGAGGAGCTCCTCCAGGCCGGCATCGACGTCGTTTCGACCGTGAACATCCAGCACCTGGAGTCGCTGGGCGACGTGGTCGAGACGATCACCGGAGTCCGGCAGCGCGAGACGGTCCCCGACGAGGTCGCGCGCCGCGCCGACCAGATCGAGCTCGTCGACATGTCCCCGCAGGCCCTGCGGCGGCGCATGGCCCACGGCAACGTCTACAAGCCCGACAAGGTCGACGCGGCCCTGTCGAACTACTTCCGCCCGGGCAACCTGACCGCGCTGCGCGAGCTCGCGCTGCTGTGGGTGGCCGACCGGGTCGACGAGTACCTCCAGGAGTACCGGGGCGAGCACAACATCCGCTCCACCTGGCAGGCCCGCGAACGCATCGTCGTCGGCCTCACCGGCGGTCCCGAAGGCCGTACCCTCATCCGCCGTGCCGCACGCCTCGCCGAGAAGGGCGCCGGAGGCGAGGTCCTCGCCGTGTACATCGCCGCCAGCGACGGCCTCACCTCCGCCTCGCCCAAGGAACTCGCCCTCCAGCGCACCCTGGTGGAGGACCTCGGCGGCACCTTCCACCACGTCATAGGCGACGACGTCTCCGACGCCCTGCTGGAATTCGCCCGCGGCTGCAACGCCACCCAGATCGTGCTCGGCGTCAGCCGCCGCCGCTCCTGGCAGTACGCCTTCAGCCCCGGCGTCAGCGCCACCGTCGCCCGCGAGTCGGGACCGGACCTCGACGTCCACATCGTCACCCACGACGAGGCCGCCAAGGGCCGCGGCCTGCCCGTCGCCCGCGGCGCACGGCTGGGCCGCTCCCGCATCATCTGGGGCTGGCTCACCGGCATCGCAGGCCCGGCCCTGCTCGCCGTGCTGCTGAGCCAACTCGTCCCCGAGCTCGGGCTCGCGAACGACATGCTGCTCTTCCTCACGTTCACCGTGGCGGCGGCGCTGCTCGGCGGCCTGCTCCCCGCGCTGGCCTCGGCGGCGTTCGGGTCCCTGCTGCTGAACTACTACTTCACCCCGCCGCTCCACGAGTTCACGATCTCCGACCCGAAGAACATCGTGGCCATCGCGATCTTCGTCGGCGTCGCGGTGTCGGTGGCCTCCGTGGTGGACCTGGCCGCCCGGCGCACCCACCAGGCCGCCCGCCTGCGCGCCGAGTCCGAGATCCTCTCGTTCCTCGCGGGCAGCGTCCTGCGCGGCGAGGACTCCCTCGGCGCCCTCCTGGAGCGGCTGCGCGAGACCTTCGCCATGCAGTCGGTGGCCCTCCTGGAGCGCAGCAGCGAGGTCGACCCCTGGACGACGGCGGCGTCCGTCGGCACCGGCACGGTCGTCCGCCCCGAGGACGCGGACGTGGACCTGCCCATCGGCGACAACATGGCGCTCGCCCTGACCGGCCGGGTCCTGCCCGCAGAGGACCGCCGTGTCCTCGGCGCCTTCGCCGCTCAGGCAGCCGTCGTACTCGACCGCCAGCGCCTGGTCGACGAGGCGGAGAAGTCACGTGAACTCGCCGAGGCCAACCGCATCCGTACGGCCCTGCTCGCCGCCGTCAGCCACGACCTGCGGACCCCGCTCGCCGGCATCAAGGCGTCCGTCACCTCCCTGCGCTCCGACGACGTCGAATGGTCCGAGGACGACAAGGCCGAACTGCTCGAAGGCATCGAGGACGGCGCGGACCGCCTCGCCGCCCTGATCGGCAACCTCCTCGACATGTCCCGCCTCAACACCGGCACCGTCGTCCCGCTCATCCGCGAGACCGACCTCGACGAGGTCGTACCCATGGCGCTGGGGGGCGTACCGGAGGACAGCGTGGACCTGGACATCCCCGAGACGCTGCCGATGGTCGCCGTCGACCGCGGCCTGCTGGAACGGGCCGTCGCCAACATCGTCGAGAACGCCGTCAAGTACAGCCCCCACGGCGAGTCCGTCAACGTATCGGCGAGCGCCCTGGGGAGCCGCGTCGAGCTCCGGGTGGTCGACCGGGGTCCTGGCGTCCCGGACGAGGCCAAGGACCGCATCTTCGAACCCTTCCAGCGCCACGGAGACGCCCCCCGCGGCGCCGGCGTCGGCCTGGGCCTCGCCGTCGCCCGCGGCTTCACCGAGGCCATCGGCGGCACCCTCGCGGCCGAGGACACCCCGGGCGGCGGCCTCACCATGGTCCTCACCCTCCCCATAGCGGAGGGCAGCCATCCGGTATCACCGGAGCTCCCGACGTCTGCGGTCACCTGACGATCGAGGCAACCCGCGAAGTCGCCGGCACAAATGCCCGAGTACGGGCCGATGACCCGCACACGTGAGCCGTCCGGCCCCGGTATCCCCACACCGGAGAGCCGGACGGCTCGCGTGTTGTGCGACGGGTGACCGACACGCGGTCGCACCGGCCCGTACCCCCACGGTGGGACCGTGCGCTTCATCGGCGGTGTTCAGGTCACCGCCCACCATCCGCGTGCCGCCGGTCCGTCGTCCGGCTCCGTCGCCACACCAGTCTGTGCCGAGCGGACGGCCCTGGCAGCGCTCCTTGACGTGTTCCTTCCGCGCGGAAGTCGATCTTTGATGCGGTGCTGACGAACGGTCATCAGGAGCCCGTCAAGAAGTCTTCGGGCGCTTGCCTCCGGCTCCTCCGATGCGCTGGGATTGCGGCATGAACAGCGGTCCGCGCTACGACGATCGGCCACCGGATCAGGTGCAGCCGACGGCGCCCGCTGTCCGCCCGGCCCTCTGACGTCGGCCGCGCGTCCTCCCCGTACCTGCCATCAGCCCCCTGAAGGGCGCTGACCGAGGCCGCGTACGCATCCTCACCTTCACCGCATGGACCGAGCCCACGCACCAGCCTCTCGCCGGGGCGCCGGGGCGCCGGGCACATCAGCCATGCCTTCCTCCAGGAATCCGACATGTCTTCATCCCTGTCCGGCCGTACCGTCCTCGTCACCGGCGCCACCTCCGGCATCGGCTACGAGACCGCCCGCCGGCTCGCCGAGCGCGGCGCCGGCGTCCTCCTCCACGGCCGCACGCCGGAGGAGGCCCAGGCCGCCGCGGACCGGCTCATCGCCACCGCCGGTGCGGACGGTGCCCGTCTCCGGCCGCTAGCCGCCGACTTCGTCCGCCTGGAGGAGGTCGAGAGCCTGGCCCACGCCGTCGTACGCGACCACCCGCGCCTCGACGTACTCGTCAACAACGCGGCCATCGCGGCACCGGAACGCCACACCCTCACCGCAGACGGCA
The DNA here is from genome assembly GCF_041862025.1 of Streptomyces sp. AB3(2024). Classification (NCBI taxonomy): domain Bacteria; kingdom Bacillati; phylum Actinomycetota; class Actinomycetes; order Kitasatosporales; family Streptomycetaceae; genus Streptomyces; species Streptomyces sp. AB3(2024). The sequence goes on along the minus strand of NZ_JBGWAB010000038.1, from coordinate 43,580 downwards.
ACGAGATCTCCTTCCAGGTCAACTTCCTGGCCCACTACCTCCTCACCAACCTCCTGGAGCCCGCCCTCACCGGTAATCCCGGCGGGCGCGTCGTCAACGTCTCCTCCGCGCTCCACCGCTCCGGCGCCATCCAGTGGAACGACCCCCAGCGGGTGCGGCGCTACTCCCGCCTCGCCGCGTACGCCCAGTCGCAGCTCGCGCTGACCGTCTTCGCCGCCGACCCGCGCGTCACCGCCGTCTCCGTCGATCCCGGCGTCTGCGAGACCGGTCTCCTCCCGCTGTACGGCCACGAGGGCGCCCCCGCCGCCGAGGGCGCCGAGCACGTCGTGCGGCTCTGCGACCCGGCCACCGAGATCGTCAACGGCGCCTACTACGACCGCTCCGAGCGCGTCGCCCCGGCACCCGCCGCCACCGAGGACCGCACCGTCAAGCGCCTCACCAAGCTCGCCGACCTCCTCGTCGGCCACCCCGCCTGAAGGGACACACGGACAGGTCCAAGCGCGCACGCGACCCCCGGTCCGAGAAACCGAGCACCACCTGGAGAGCAGGGGCGGACCGGCCGGGCTCGCGGCTTCCGGGCATGCCCGGGCCGCTCTCGCCAAGGGCCGGATCCTCTCCGTCGCCCGCACCTACTTCGTCGCCCGGCCGGCTGCCGGCCTGGACGGCCGGTTTCCGGCTGACCCGCGCATACGTCCACCACGCCACCGGCCGGCCCCGGCATACACGGTCCGGACGACCCCGGTTCCTGCATGAGGCACGTCTCGCCGCAGACGGCCCACCGTCCCCCTGACCATGCACGGTGTCCGGCGGGGCCGTCAACACACCGTCAAGGCCCCGCTCGAGAGCCGTCAGGGGTGCATCAGGGGCGATTCGTTCCCGGCTCCACTGCTGTTCGATGGTGAGGTCGAGGACACGCGAAGGAGTCGGGTGCGGGTGAGCACGGAGAACATCGTCGGCATCGTCATTGCGGTCTGCTTGGTCGGGTACCTGGTCCTGGCCCACCTCTTCCCCGAGAAGTTCTGAGCATGGCGACCACGAACGACGCCTGGCCGGAAGCGGCGGCGCGGCAGCCGGTCCTCAGGCCCGGACGGCTCAAGGTCTTCCTGGGCGCGGCCCCCGGCGTCGGCAAGACGTACCGGATGCCCGACGAGGCGCACCGCAGGGCGGGGCGTGGCGCGGATGTGGTGGCCGGTTACCATGAGCGACCCGGACAGCGTGCTGGCGCTGGTGGTCTTCGCCGTCGTCGCCGCCACCGTGGCCGCCGCGGCGGACCGGTCACTGCGCCTCTCCCGCCGCGCCGTCGGGCCACGGCCGAGGCCGAGACGATGTCCTCGCTGGCCGGCAGCATCGTCCGCGGCGACCAGGCGATACCGGCACTGCTGGAACGCGCCCGGGAGACCTTCGGCATGGACACCGTCGATCTGGTTCGGAGGCACCGGACCCGGGATCGGGAACGAACGGCGGACGCCGCACTCGGACGGAGGCCGACCCCGCCCTGGTGGTCGCCGCCGGATCCGGGGCCTTCCTCGTGCTGCGCGGGCGTACGCCGCCCTCCTCCGAGCGCCGTGTGCTGGCCGCGTTCGCCGCGCACGTCGGCGCCGCGGTCGAGCGGGCCCGTCTGGCGGAGGCCGCCGCCGAAGTCGAACCCATCAGGGCCGCCGACCGCCTGCGCACCGCCCTGATGCGCGCCGTCAGCCACGACCTGCGGACCCCGTTGGCAGGGGCGCTGGCCGCGATCAGCTCACTGCGCACCCCGGACGTGGACTTCTCCGAGGAGGACCGGGCGGAGCTGCTCGAATCCGCCGAGACGTCCCTGAACCGGCTGAACCGGCTGGTTGAGAACCTGCTCGACCTCAGCCGCCTGCAGGCCGGCGCCCTCACCCTGGCGCTGCGGACCACCACCCTGGAGGAAGTCCTGCCGGCCGCCCTGGAGTCGCTGGAACTGCCGTCCGCGGCCGGGCCCGCCGTCGACGCGCAGAACCTGGAGACGGCGCCGGCACTGCGGGCGGATCCGCCCCTGCTCGAACGAGTACTGGCGAACCTGATCGGCAACGCGGTCCGCCACGCCCCCGCCGACCGCCCCGTGCTGGTCACGGCGAGCGCCCTGGCCGGCCGAGCCGAAGTCAGGATCGCCGACCGGGGCCCCGGAATCGCCGCCGACGACCGCGAACGTGCCTTCGAGCCCTTCCAGCGCCTCGGTGACCGCGACAACACCTCCGGCCTCGGCCTCGGCCTGGCCCTGGCCCGGGGGCTCACCGAGGCCATGGACGGCACGCTCACAGCCGAGGACACCCCCGGCGGAGGCCTGACCATGGTCCTGTCCCTGCCCGTAGCCGCCGATGTGGCCGCGGGGCGGCCCTGACCTCGTGGCCGTATCGGCCACCACATCGGGCGGCCGCTCCGGGAGGACGACGCGGAGCGCATGACGTGGAGCCGTGCTGTGCTCGGCCGCGGCGCACAGGCCCGTTTCGACGGCGTGGGCGTCGTAGGGGCACATGGGGGTGGAGCCGCTCCGGTGCCGGCGACGACGTACCAGCGGGGCTCGGCGGCGTGCCCGGACCCTGGGTGGGCCGTCGGCCGTGCGGCACCGTCGACGGGCTCCTGCCCGCTCGTCACACCGCTCCGCGTCCTCCTTCCCCGGTGCGCTCCCGCACTCCGTCGTGCGTGGGGCGGCCCATGGCGCGGCCGCGCGGCGGGCGCTGGGCACGCGTGGTCAGCACCAAGCCGAAGAGGAGTGCCGCACAACCCGGCATGGTGACGACGGGGCGGTAGACGGGATCGACCACCAGGAGGCCGGTCAGCTGCACACCCAGCGCGGCCGCGACGAGCAGCTGAGCCCAGCCGAGCAGACGGGGGCGGACGATGTACCGGCGCTGCCAGGGCAGCAGCCAGCCACGGCTGAGCGTCGCCACACCAGAGGCCGCGAGCAGCAGCGCCATCACGCCGATGGGTATCGCGACATACAGGCCAAATCCCATGTCACCCTCCTGTTTCCGTGGGAGCGATGATGTCAGGCACCCTTCGGCCCACCTTCGGGAGGTGGCGGCCCGGGCCGGGGCCCCCAGGACCCCCTCGACGGCTTCGTCACCGACACCGTCGAAGAGGAACTCGCCTACACCATGGAACAGCTGGCCGTCCCGCCCGCCACCATGCGCAAGCACGTCGAGGAGACCCTCGACCTCCTGGGCCTCGCCGACCTCCGCCACCGCGCCCTCCACGAACTCTCCGGCGGCCAGCAGCAGCGCGTCGCCATCGGCTCCGTCCTCACCGCCCACCCCCGCATCCTCGTCCTGGACGAACCGACCTCCGCGCTGGACCCGACCGCCGCCGAAGAGGTCCTGGCCGCCGTCACCCGCCTCGTCCACGACCTCGGAGTCACCGTCCTCCTCGCCGAACACCGCCTGGAGCGCGTCGTCCAGTACGCCGACCGCGTCATCCACCTCCCAGGCGACGGCCGCGTCGTCTACGGACCGCCCGCCGGGATCTTCCGTACGTCGTCGATCGCCCCGCCCATCGTCGAGCTCGGCCGCGCCGCCCGCTGGGACCCGCTCCCGCTCTCCGTCCGCGACGCCCGCCGCGCCGCCGCACCCCTGCGCACCCGGCTCGCCGGAACCACTCCCCCGCCGGTACGCCCGGCGCCCGCCGTCGACGGCGGCACGCTGCTGACGGCCCGCGGGGTGACGGTGGCCTACCAGGGCGTCCCGGCCATCCGCGAGGTCGACCTGGACCTGCGCGGGGGCCAGATCACCGCGCTCATGGGCCGCAACGGATCAGGCAAGTCCTCCTTGCTGTGGGCCCTCCAGGGCTCCGGGCCGCGCAAGGCCGGCTCCGTGGCCGTCGTGACCCCCGGCGGCGCCCGGCCACCCCAGGATCCGCGGAAGGTGTCCGCCGCCGAGGCCCGACAGCTGGTCGGGCTGGTCGCACAGACCCCCACCGACCTCCTCTACCTGGAGAGCGTGAAGCAGGAACTGGACCAGGCCGACACCGAGTCCGGGGTCGCCCCCGACGGGATCCGGGCCCGCACCGTCCTGGACCGGCTCGCGCCCGGCATCCCCGACGCCGCCCACCCCCGCGACCTGTCCGAGGGCCAGAAACTCGCCCTCGTCCTCGCGATCCAGCTGACCGCGGCACCCGGGGCGCTGCTCCTGGACGAGCCAACCCGCGGGCTCGACTACCGCGCCAAGAGCGAACTGATCCGCATCATCGACGACCTCGCCGCCGAGGGCCGGGCCGTGGTGATCTCCACCCACGACGTCGAGTTCGTCGCCCGCGCCGCCGACCGCGTCGTGGTCATGGCCGAGGGCGACGTCGTCGCCGACGGCCCCACCACCGAGGTCATCGTCGCCTCCCCCGTCTTCGCACCCCAGACCGCGAAGATCCTCGCCCCGCCGCTGATCTGCGGGGTCCTCCTCGTCATCGTGCTGTGCGTGGTGATCTCCGAGATCGCCGAAGGCGGCATCAACTCCAAGGCCCTCGCCATGCCGGGCGTGCTGTCCGCGGTGAACGCCGCGATCCGCCCGCTGGGCGCGGGCACGGCCGGGATCGAGACGGTGATCTTCATCCTGGTCCTCGCCGGCCGGGTCTACGGTCCGGGCTTCGGCTTCACCCTGGGCTGCACCTCACTGTTCGCCTCCGCCCTCATCACGGGCGGGGTCGGGCCCCGGATGCCGTACCAGATGTTCGGATGCGCCTTCGTCGGCATGCTCGCCGGCTTCCTCCCCAAGGCCACCGGCCGCCGCGAGATCGCCCTCCTCGCCGTCTACGGCTCGCTCTGCGGCTACCTCTTCGGCTTCCTCCTCAACCTCTCTTTCTGGCCCTTCTCCCTCGACCCCGACAGCTCGATCGCCTACCTGCCCGGCCTGCCCTTCACCGAGCAGTTCCATCGCTACCTCGCCTTCGACCTGGCCACCTCCCTCGGCTGGGACACCGGCCGCGCCGTCACCGACTTCGTCTGCATCTGTCTGGCCGGCCCGGCCGTCCTCACGGTCTTCCGCCGCGCAGCCCGCAAGGCCCGCTTCCAGGCCCCATCCGCTTCGCTCCCCGTAGGGCGGCGGATGGGGCCCCAGGCACAAGGACACCGGACGGACCGGGTACGCCGACCGGTCCCGCTTCTCAGTCACACACTTGGCCTACCCAAAGCTTGTAGCGCGGGTTCGGCTCCCGGCCTCCGCTCGACAGCAAAGCCCCAGGTCAGCAACCTGAGGCTTGCTCGTTTTCCTGGGCCGGCGGGAAGGCTGCCCCCGCCGGTGGTCAGGCGTGCTTGTCCGCGGGGTGGTGGGTGGGCTGGACCGACCAGGTCGGGGGTTCGTCGTTGCCCGAGTCCTCGTCGCGTTCCGCGTCGGCGAAGGTCGCGTGGATCTTGTCCGGGGCGTGGTGGACAGGGGCGTAGACGGCGTAGAGCTGCAAGGGCTCGTCACCCGTGTTGGTGACGTTGTGCCACGTGCCGGCGGGTACGAAGACCGCCCAGCCGTCCTCGACCTCCTGATCGAAGTCGAGGCGGTCCTTCGCGCTGCCCATCTGGACGCGGCCGCGGCCCGCGTCGAGCCGGAGGAACTGGTCGGTCTCCGGGTGTGCCTCCAGGCCGATGTCCTCGCCCACCGGGATCGACATGAGGGTCAGCTGGAGGTACTTCCCGGACCAGGCGACCGAGCGGTAGTCGGTGTTCTCCAGCGTCGCCTGCTCGAGGTCGAAGCTCTGAGGTTCGGGGCCGATGTCCTTGATGGTCATGCTTCTCTCCCGGTCGGCGTAGGTGGTACGCGTTCGGGCGCAGGTTTTGCGCCGGGCCAACCCTTCCAGACTCACCGGGGTGTTGTGGACCGACGCCAGTGACACTCGAGCCGGGTGGTCACGGGCGCCAGGACGCGGAGTCGGCCGCGCCCTCGCCGCCCGGCCGGGCGAGGGCCAGGCAGGAGTCGACGGTCCGGGCGGGCAGGTCCAGCCCGGTCATCACTTTGTGGATCACGCGCGGCAGCTCGTCGTCGAGATTGCCCCCAGCGCCCTATGTCTTGGACAAGGGCGTGGCTTCCCTTCGGCGAGGCGGGCGTCGGCCGGTCACGAGAGGGGCCTGTGGTATTCCGACCCCGTGCCGTTCCACTGCAGGTCCTCGGCCCGGTCGTGGTGGTTCACCGTGCCGGACGACGGGTGGGTCGCCACTCCGCCGACGGAGGAACCGCCAATGACGGCGGCCAGGATGAACGCCGGCGCCAGGACAGCGAACGAAAGGGACTGACGCAACGGAGCGCCGGATTTGTATCGCTTCATTTCATGCATCCGTTCTGGTGAGTTCTGCGCCGCGTGCCACGGGGCCCGCAGCGATTGGCCATGCTGCCAGTCCGTGATCAACGGGTGATCAATGTGCAGGTCGGGCAGTGCACCGGTGGCTGCTGTGCCCAATGCCGCGACGGCCGCCTCCGCGACGGGAGCGGCTTCCCACGGGCCGTGAATGACGTCATGGAGCGAGGCTCCGGTCCGCCGTCAGGCCACCCATGATCTCCGCGTCGTCGGCCAGGATCGCCTGGTGCAGCGCATGCAACTGCCGGCCGGGGAAGATTCCCAGGTCGTCGGCGAGCAGCTGGTGCGCCTCGCGATAGGTGGCCAGCGCGGCGTGGCGTTGGCCGGACCGCCACAGGGCCATCATGAGATCCGCGCGCAGTCGTTCCTGGTGCGGATGATCAGTGACCGTGGCGAGGAGTTCGGGAATTATCTCGAAGTGCTGACCGTCCGCGAGCTGCGCCTGGAAGTACTTCATCAGCAGTCCGAGCCGGAACTGTTCCAGCCTGGCCGCCTCGGCCTGCATGACCAGAGTGTGGGTGAGGCCGCTCAGAGGCTTGCCCCGCCACAGCCGGATCGCCTCGCGCAGCAGCCTTCCGGCCTCCTTGGGCGCACCGTTGTGGAGGCTTTCCCGGCCGAGCTGCCACAGTTGCTGGCACCGCACCAGGTCGACCTGATCGGACTCGGCCGTGAGCTGGTACCCGTCGCTGGTCGTGATCAGACGGACGCCGGTCGCGTAGGCGAACTGCCGGCGCAGGCGGCTCACGTACAGTTGGATGTTCTTCTTGGCGCTCGAAGGTGGCACCTCCCCCCAGACGGCCTCCATGATGTTGTCGACCGAGACGTGCCGGTTGGCATGGAGACACAGGTAGGCGAAGAGGATCTGCGGCTTCGCTCCTCCCGGGGACACGGTGACACCGGACACGAGGATCTCGAGCGGCCCTAAGAGATTCAGCTGAGTGGGGCCGGTCTCGACCCCCGCGTCCAGGTCGGCGTCCGAGGGAGACGCTCCGCCGCCCTGCCACGCTCTGCGCATGAGCTCCACTTCTACCCCCTTACGAGAAACAAGGACCATCCGGGGAAATAGCGACGCGTCCTGATGACGGGCCGCATGTCAGACGAGGGGCGAGGCATAGACTCATCCGGATTCCTATTTTATGAACTCATCGGCGACCCGGGGCGGCCACGAATTGATTTGCAGTATTCCCGTCGAGTAGGCGAGCGCGATCAGCGCCACCCGATTCGGCATGCCGAACTGCCGGAGCATGCGCGAGATGTGGTAATCGACGGTCTTGGGGCTGATGAATAAACGTGAGGCCAGAAATTCTGATGTCAGTCCTGCCGCGGTTCCTTCGAGGATCTTCGCCGCCATCTCACCGATGACCGGACTCTCCCTGATGCTCTTCGACCCGGCGGGGTCCGTGGGATGGAAGAGCTGTATGGCCACGGCCCTGTTCGGCGAACTACCCCACAGGGCTGTCGCCGTGAGCACGGCACTGAGCGGCGTGGCAGACCGTCGCCGCAGTGCTATGCGGTGACTGAACTGGTCCCGATCTCCGACGAGCAGCTGGTTCAGGCCGCGGTCAAGAGCCTCGCGAAGGTCCGATTCTATGAGGTAGCTGAACGGCTTTCCGTACAGTTCCTCGCCCGACCCGCCGAACTGCCGGAAGAATTCCGGACTCCCGTACTGCATCTGGTGTTTGCGGTCGAGGAAAACCAAGAACTCTCTGTCCGTTGTCAGCGCGGAATGACCCATTCGTGCTCCTGTGGCTTTCGACTGCACCCGGCCGGCCCGATCGACGGCGACTCGCAAGGCAGACATGTCGTAGGCGCCGCCGGGCATGGAGCGCTGCACGCGCCCGACCTGTTCGGTTACGGCCATACTGGCTCACGGCGATCAGCGCACGATCAGTGCGGAATCGATGAGTGCGGGAGCCGCCCGTACCCGGGAACCCCGCGGTCCCGGGCACGCTTCCGAGGAATGGCGCCGGAACGGCGGCCGGCACCCGGGTACAGCGAGCGGAGCGGCACCGGGCGCCGGCGGCCCGTCCGGTCCCCGAGCCGCGACGACGACGGACCGGCCGGGGTCCTCGGACCGGTGCCCGGTGTCAGCACGGCTCAGGACGCCCGATGGCGACCGGTACGGCCTCCGCCGTCGGGACGCGCGGAATCACCGCGGATCGGCGTACCCGGCGGCCAGGTCACCGAGCGAGACCGGTGCAGTGGGATCGGGCAGGGCGGCAAGCCTGGTCCGCCTCGCGTGGTCCACCAGGTCCTGAGGGGTCAGACCGGCCAGTGCCTTGCTCACGTGCTCCAGCATGGCGGTGGCGGCGGCGAGGACGGCTTCGTCGTCCAACGGGCGCGTTTCGACGTTCATCGCCCTCGCCGTGAGCTTCTGGAGGCTGCGGAACAGATCGCCCTTGTGGACCTCACGGATCGTCAGTGACAGGTGCACGGACAGGCCGCCGCTCCCGACTGCCTCGTGGGCGAAGGCGCGTGGGATGTACAGGACGTCCCCGGCGTGCACGGTGGCGCGCAGCACCTCCGCCGGCTCCTCCTCTTCCGCGCTCCCCTCGCGCCATTCACCGTTCGCCGGTCCCTCGTAGACACGCCAGTCCTTGCTGCCGGCCAATTGGAGAACGAGCACATCGGCGTCGTCGCGATGCAGTGGAGCTCCTTGGGCGCCTGGCGGGGTGACGAAGCAGAACGCCTCCACCGGCCGCTGGAGTTCGGCTGACAGGCGGGCCAGCAGATCGCGGGTGGGGCGGTGCCACTGGTCGACCCGGTGCATGAGCAGGGTCGCGCCCTGCTCGATCAGCCCCCGTATCTTCTGCTGGTCGGCGAACCCCGGATGGGAGACGCCTCGGACCGAACGTGCCGAGACGTAGGTGTCGGCGGGCAGGGGACCCTCGGCGCTGGTCATCTCCAGGTAGGGCTCGTGCAGGAAGCCGCTGGCGAGGGCGTCGTCCACGTCGGCCGGCGTGAAGGGACTGACGAGGGAGCCGTCGGGAGTGAAGACACCGGGACGGCGGCGCCAGTGATCGGCGGCGAAGGCCATCGGGTCGCCGACCCACCGGGACAGTGTCGTGGAGTGCGCAATGGTCATGTCGTGCGTTCCTCTCTGTGCTCGGACGATGTGCGCCGGGGCACGTGGGGCCGGAGGACGGGCAGGTCGCCCCGCTCGAAGCGCTGTTTCGTCTCGGAGATCCGCACCTTGCCGCTGGTCGTCACAGGCAGGCCGCCGGCGGGCAGCAGGGCGACCTCGGAGACGTACAGGTCGAGGACCTGGGCGAGCCGGCGCCGCACCTGGGCGGCCAGCTGCGCGGGGGACGGCGCGCCGGAGCCGCCGGTCACTTCCGACACCAGGCACAGGAGTTCACCGGCCGCCTCGTCCTCGACGCTGAAGGCGGCGCACCGCCCGGGTCTGAGGCCCGGTACGGCGGCACAGGCCGCGGCGATGTCCGCCGGGTGGAAGTTGCGGCCGCGGTGCACGAGTACGTCGTCCGTCCGTCCGAGGACGAACAGCTGGCCGCCGTCGAGGAACCCGAGGTCCCTGGTGGGGTGCCAGTGGGATCGCCGGACCGGCTTGCGCCAGTAGCCGCTGAAGAGTTGCGGGCCCCGGATGTGGATCTCTCCCACGCGGTGCGGGTCCTGGCGGCCGTCGCCGATGCGTACCCGGGTTCCCGGCAGCGGGACGCCCGAGGAGAGCAGGGTGGTGGAGGGGGTTCCCCGCGCGGCGCGGACCGCGCGGCCCGCACGCAGTGCTTCGGTGCTGACGGCGAGTCGGAGCGGAGGGAGTTCGGGGGTGGTGGCGGTGACCGTGAGGGTAGCCTCCGCCATCCCGTACGAGGGACACAGGACCTCGGCCCGGAACCCCGCTGCCGCGAACCGGGCGGCGAACCGCTCGGCAGTGGCGGTGCGGACCACCTCACCCGCGCTGCGCGCGACCCGCCAGGCACGCAGGTCCAGGGTGGCCATCTCGTCGTCGGTGGTCTTGCGCGCGCACAGGTCGTACGCGAAGTCGGGGGCGCTGGACAGCGTGCCGCGGCAGACGGTGAGAGCGGAGAGCCATTCCGCAGGACGGCGGGCGAAGCGCTCGGTCGGCAGGAGCACGGACTCGTATCCGCTGAACAGCGGCCTGAGGATTCCGGTGATCAGACCCATGTCGTGGCTGAGCGGCACCCATGTCACGGCGACGTCGGCCGGGCTCTCGCGGTAGTGGACGGCCGCCTGGCGGCAACTCGACCGCAGGGCGCGGTGATCGATGACGACGCCCTTGGGAGAGCCGGTCGATCCGGAGGTGTACTGGAGAAAGGCGGGTGTTCGCGGGCTCACCCGTGCGTCGGGCCCGCCGCCGCGCTCCGGCAGGGCGGCGGCAACCGCCGGCAGCTCTTCCCAGGTGCGGATCGGGACCCGCGTGGCGGAGTCCTCCAGCGCGGGGCGCACCGTGTCCCGCCACGCTTCCGTGGTGATCACGAGAGCCGGGCAGCAGTCCCGAACGATGGCGCGCACTCGCTGCTCGAACGCCTCCGCACGCATCGTTCGCGGGCCCGGGACGGGAACCGCGACGAGTCCGGTGCCGATCACGGCCAGCAGGACGGCGGCGAACGTCTCGTCGTTCGGCATCACCAGAACCACCCGGTGTCCGGGTTCGGCGTCCAGGCCCCGCAGCGCGCGGGCGACGGTGTCCACCAGCCGGTCCAGTTCCCCGAAGGTCGTACGGCGCCGGATCTCGCCTTCGTCCCAGTTGGTCAGGGCGATGGCGTCCGGCCGTTGCCGGGCGTGGTGCCGGAGCCATCCGGTGGCTGTGGTGGAGTCGTGGGCTGGTCCTCCGCTACCGGGGGCCATGGGGAGCGCTCCGGGCCAGGTCGCCGAGATCGGCCCGCCTCAGCTTGCCGCTGGGCGTACGGGGCAGGGAGCCCGAAACCGCGAGCACGACGCGCGGGGAGGGCAGGTCCAGTTGTTCCGCCGTGGCCTCGATGGCGGGCACCGGGTCCTGGAAGTCGCCGCCGTGACCGTGTTCCACGAAGCACACCGGTCCGTCGCCGACGCCGTCGAGGACGGCGGCGTCGGTGACTCCGGGCAGCAACCGGATGTCATGCTCAAGCCGCGCCATCCGGATCTCCCGCGGGCTCTCGGCCCGGCCGAGGACGTACAGATATCCCTCGTCGTCGAGATGGCCCACGTCCCCGGTCTTCAGCACGCCGGTGTCGGACGGAGCCCGGTCGGCCGCCCGCAGCAGGATGTCTATGTCCCCGGTCTCGCCCGCGAGCACGGGCCGGCCCTCCCGCGAGATCTCGACCCGGATCCCCGGCAGGGGCCGTCCGACCGATCCGGGCCTGGCCAGCCACTCCGCCGTCGTGATCTCGGTGATGACACCGTGGGACGTGCCGTAGTACTCGTGCAGGACCGGCCCGAACAGGTCGATGGCCGCGCGCTTGACCCCGGGTGGGCAGGCGGCTCCGCCGTGGAAGACGACCTGGAAGGGGTGGCGCGGTGCCGCACCGGCCTCGACGAGGTCGGTCAGGCGGTCGGGGCTGAACATGACGCTGTCCGCACGGTGACGGTCCGCCAGTTCCGTGAAGGCGTCGCAGGACCAGGTTCGCTGGACGACGACCGTGCTGCCCGCCTGCAGCGCGTACAGGGCGGGGCCGAGAGTGCCCAAGTGGTAGGTGGGGTTGGCCATCAGATGCGGGCCCCGGCCGGCTCCGGCGCCGTAGCGTTCGACGACCGCGACCCCGCGGTACGGCCTGCGTGGACGTGTCCGCGCCACGGCCTGCGGCAGTCCGGTGGTACCGGATGTGGCGAACACGAGGCGGCCCGCGGCCGGCGGCGTCGCAGGCGTGCCGGGGCCGTCCGCCCGGGCCGTCAGCTGCGTGCCCGTCACGACCGGGCAGGGCAGGGCGGGGCCGTCGGCCCAGGGCTGCGCACTGATGTGCACGGCGGTGGACACCGAGGCGAGCAGGGACGGTCCCATGGGAATCCCGAGCAGCTCACGGTCGATGGGGAAGAGTCCGAAGCCGTGTCGCAGCGCGGCCAGGGCCAGTGCGAAGAAGGCCGGTCCGGTGGGGATGTCGGTCGACACGACCGCGCCGTCCGGGATCCCGTGGGCGCGCAGCCCCCGGGCCAGGGCGTCCGCGCGACGGGTGAGATCGCCGTAGGTGCTCTGCTCGCCGTCGGCGATCACGGCCACGCGGTCGGGGTGGGTACGCGCGGTGGCCCAGGGGTCCCAGAGATAAGGCTTCATGATTCCTCAGTGCTTGGCTGTCGGCGAGGCGGCAGAGGGCTGCGCGAGCGCGGCGGCGAGTGCCGCGAGGTCAGGGAGGCCGACGACCAGTTCGACATCGACCTCGACGCCCAGGCTCTCCTCCAGACGGAGGCTCAGTTCGACCGCGGTGATGGAGTCGCCGCCGAGGGCGAAGAAATCGTCCTCGGGCACGGCCGGCCTGCCGAACACCTCGCTCACGGCGGTCAGTACCTCGTCAATCGGCGTGTCGGACATGGCGCCTTCTCTGCTGGGGGGCGTGGGACGAATCGGGTACGGCGGGGAAGTGGACGGCCCTCACGGCTCTTGCCCGGTCATCCGGCGGGCACGGTGGCCGCCAGGCCGGCGAGCATGTCGTCCAGGACCGACCGTGCCAGCGGGCCGTCGGCTCGGTGCCCGTCGTAGAGGAGGTCGATGCACAGGCGGTCGCGGAACTCGGTGCACCGGAGGTGAAGTGCGAAGGTGTCATGAAAGGTGATCCGGCGCAGCGGGTAGGCGTCAGCCGTGATCCGCAGACCGCCGATGTCGTCCGCGACCGCGGAGTTCCCTTCGAACCGGCGCAGGTTGACGTAGATGTCGCGGCTGACGTGTGCGCCGCCGGTCTCCTCCGCCTCCCGGGTCAGCGCGGTGAGGTCCGCGGCGTCGAGCCTCTGGTGCCGGAGCCCGTTGAGCAGTTGGTCACGCACCTGTGTCCGCACGGAGAAGGCGTCGGCGCCGGCGTCGCGCAGGGTCAGTGGGCAGGAGCCGGCGAACATGCCCACCACGTCCGTGTCCCGGGACGCACGGGAGTCCATCGAGGTCCACAGTCCCACTTCGGACATGCCGGTTCGAGCGGCCAGTGCGGTGACGAACAACCCGACCGCCGACTGCAGGACGGTGAAGCGGAACTCGGCGCACAGACCACGCAGCGCCGTGACCGTCGCGGCCGGCAGTTCCGCGCTCACCATGCCTCCATCCGCAGGGTCGGCCCCGGCGGGGCCGGTACGGGGCCAGGAGACGCGGGTCATGAAGGCCAGGCGTTCTCGCCAGTTCGCCCGCGCCTGCTCGCGTAGCCGCTCGCTCGTCCGCTCCCGCTGCCGGACCGCCGCGTCGGCGAACGAGGGGGCCGTGTCCGGCGGGGACCCGCCGTCGCGCAGGGTCTGGTAGTCGCGCCAGACCTCACGCCCGAAGAGGTGATGGGCCCGGCCGTCGAAGACGAGGTTCTGGAAGGTGGCCAGCAGCGCGTGGTGGTTCTCGTCGTAGCGCAGCAGCCTGATGACGAACGGCCGTTGTGTGTCGTACGACCACGGGGTGACGCAGTCGCGGGACAGCAGGGCCGAAGCGTAGTGGGAGAACTGTGCGGGCGAGGCGGCCTTCACCTTCGCCCGTCGGACGACTTCCTCCTCGGCCTCGATGCCCCGGGTCCACTGCAGGGGGTGCGGGCCCGGCACCGGATCCATCTGGAGGTGCAGGGCGTCGTGCCGGACCACGAAGGCGCGTACGGCCGCAGCGAGGGCGTCAGTGTCGAGGCCTCCCAGGATCTCGAACGCGAGCTGAGTGTTCTTGTGGGACCAGCCGCTGGAGAAGGTCTTGGTGTGGAACCACTCCTGCTCGTAGGTCAGGGGGAACGGGGTACCGGCCCGTGGGGCCGTCAAGCCAGGCACAGGTACTCCGTTCCGCTCTCCTTGAGGACGGCGGGGGAACCCGCCTCGACGATGCGCCCGTCGCGCATGACGATGACCTGGTCCGCCTCGTCCATCACGGTCAGGCGGTGGGCTATGACGACGACGGTGATTCCCGCGTCCAGCAGCCCCCGCATGATGGATTCCTCGAGAGCCGGGTCGAGGGCGCTGGTGGCCTCGTCCAGGATGACCAGTTCGGGCTTCTTCGCCAGCGCCCGGGCCAGCACGATCCGCTGGCGTTGTCCGCCCGACAGGCCGTGGCCGCCGGGGGCGACGAGGGTGTGGTACCCCATGGGCATGGCTTCGATCTCCTCGTGGATGTGCGCCAGCCCCACCGCCGTGATCAGATCCGACTTGCCGATGTCGTCGCCGCCGAACAGGATGTTGTCCCGGATGGTGCCGCCGAAGAGGTGCGCGTTCTGGTTGACGTAGCCGATGCGCCGCCGGTAAGTGGGCCGGTCGAGTTCGGCCAGGTCGGTGCCGTCGACGGTCAGGGTCCCGCCGGTGGGTGTGTACAGTCCGGCCAGCAGCATGCCGAGGGTGGACTTCCCGGAGCCCGAACGGCCGATGATGGCCATGAACTGCCCTGGTTCGAGTTCGAAACTGACGCCGTCGAGGGTGGGCCGCGGAGCTCCCGGATAGCGGAAGCCGACCGCTTCGGCCTTGATCCGGCCAGGCCTGGCCACGCCGGTCTCGGCGAAGGCGCCCCGCGGTTCGGGGGCCGCTCGCAGGACGTCGTCGAGTTTGGCGACGGTGGGCCGGACCGCGGCCAGCTGGGAGCCGGCGTCGAAGAGGCCTTCCAGCGGGATGAACAGGGCAATCGTCAGTGTCATGAAGCCCATGGCCTCGCCGAGCGAGTAGCGGTGGTTCAGGACCAGCCAGATCCCGGCGACCAGCACGATCAGGGGCGCGGCGAACTGCAGCGTGCGGCTGAGGGACGCGAACAGGGCGAGGTTGCGGCGGGCGCTCAGACGCTTGTTGACCTCATGGACCAAGGTGTGCGACCACCGCTCCACCGCCCGGCCGTCCATGCCGGCGGCCTTGAGCGTGGTGATGCTCTCCAGCATCTCCACCAGTTCCTCCTGGGCCTTGGTCTGGCGTTCGAGGACTTCCTGGCTCAGTCCGGTCTGCCGGCGCCAGGTCAGCACGAGGATGGCGGTGTGCACGACGACCAGCACGGTGACGAGAAGCGACATGAGCGGGTTCGCGACGGCAATGGCGATCAAATAGACGACGATGAGCAGGCTGTCGAAGACGGCCGAGACCGCGGTGAGGCTCAGGACCTGGACGAGCACGTTGCTGGTGCGGACCCGTAGCGCGAGATCACCGGAGTTGCGCACGGTGAAGAAGTCGTAGGGCAGGTCCGCCATGTGCCCGACGATGCCCAGGGTGAGCCGTTTCTCGATGACGGCCTGGCGCCTGGTGACCAGAAACGATCGCGCCACAAACAAGGAGAAGTAGAGGGCGACCATACCGGCCAGGATGGCGCAGGCCGTCCACGCTCCGCCGGTGGACCGGTTGCCGAGGACGCGCTCGACCAGGAATCCGGCGGTGAGCGGCAGGGCGAGTTCGAAGGCCATGAGTCCGGCGGAGGAGGCGAGGATCAGCGCCAGTTCCCGGCCGCGCGGCAGAAACTGCCGCAAGCGGCGCCAGGGGCCTAGGAGTTCACTGCCGCGTCGGCGCTCGCCGGAGTCGGCTTCGAGCGGCTGCTCGAACTCCAGGGCCACGCCCGTGAAGGACTCGGCGACCGTTGCCATGGTGAGCCGGCGGCGTCCATGGACAGGGTCGATGACATCCACATGGTCTTTGCCGGCTCCCTCCAGGACGACGAAGTGGTTGAAGTTCCAGAACAGGATCGAACCGGGGGACAGCCGGGCCAGGGCTTCCGTGCCGGCGCGCACGCCGCGGCCCTTGACGCCGTATTCGCGGGCGATCTCCAGGAGGGTGCGGGCCGATGCCCCATTGCGTCCGGAACCCGCACGCGCGCGGATCTCGTCGAGGGACACGTCCACGCCGTGGTGGCGCAGCACGGTCACGAGAGCGGCGGGACCGCAGTCGCTGACCTGGGTTTGGAAGCAGACCTGCAGCCGCGCTCCGCGTGTGCGTCGCCTGAACCGCTCGCGGACCGCCGTCATCCGCTCGGCTGCCCCCTTGGGCCGGGTCACGGCAGGAGCGTGACCGAAGACCGGTCCAAGGCCATCGCTCGTGCGATGGTGTTCGAGCGCCTCGGCGTTGAAACGCGAATCGCCAGGCATGAGTCCCCTCCCGTTGTGAGTCACTGGCCTGTCCGCCCGCGACAAGACGTCCGGACGTGAGCCGTCGGCCCGTCCGCCGAAGAAGCGCAGGCCCCTTCGGCAGACGGACCGCGGACTTCAGATCGTCAGATGACGCAGGTGGGGGAAATCCCGAACTGGCCGCCGACGATGTCGTCCAGCTCCTCTTCCGACAGGTCGGAAATGTCGATGTCGTCGAAGTTTTCCATGACTTCTCTCTTTCGCATGGGCTTCTTCGCATCCGTGGATCGGATTCTGTAACCAGAGAACGGTGTCGAGCCACACCAAGAAATCACCGAAAAGCGATGCCCGGACGAAGTCCACTACAGGCACCGAACCACCTGACGAGAGGAAGCACAGGGGATGTAACGCATTCACTTCATGTTCGGATGACCGAACGCCTGAACCATAGAGAGCATCATCCGATCGGTCAAGTCTCGATTGACCGCCCGCGATATTCTCAATCCACATCGCCTACGAATTCCTGCCCGCCGACACCGCGAACTGAACAGGATGGGCAAGAAGGGAAAAGTTCCGCATAAACGTCCACACTCATGGTGGCATGAAAATCGACTGGTAGAACGGCGGCCCGGAAAGACTAGTGGATTCCCTAGATTTTCGAGTTCCCGCCCCGTTCGGCCGCCGGGCACGCGGACCTCCGGCCGCGGGACGCGGCCGAGGACGACGGGGCCGTGGCGACGGCCGTCGACAGGTCTCGGCCACTCGGGAGAACGCCGGCCGGCCCGCTCGGACGGTCCCAATTGGCCGGGAGGTGGCGCCCGTTGGCTCCCCGGCGATGCCGAGCGGAAACGCCCTGATTGATAGACTCCCACAGGCCATGGTCTCCTGAGTCTCAGCCGGGAGATGCTCTGAGTATGTGCCGTACCTGTGGAGGAATGATCTCGGTGTTGACGATGCAAGAAGCACTGCTGGTGCTGAACAAGTACTGGACCGAACACGGGTGTTTGGTCGTTCAGCCCATGAACACCGAGGTGGGTGCGGGCACGCTCAACCCCGCTACGTTCCTGCGGGTCCAGGGACCGGAGCCGTGGCGTGTCGCATACGTGGAACCGAGCGTCCGGCCCGACGACTCACGTTACGGCGAGAACCCGAATCGACTGCAGACCCACACGCAGTACCAGGTCATCCTCAAGCCTGAGCCCGGAAACGCGCAGGAGCTTTTCCTGGGCAGTCTGCAGGCCCTGGGCATCGACACGGCCGCACATGACATTCGCTTCGTCGAGGACAACTGGGCGTCCCCGGCGCTGGGCGCCTGGGGGCTCGGCTGGGAAGTATGGCTCGATGGTCTGGAAATCACCCAGTTCACATACTTTCAGCAGGCCGGAGGCATCACCCTCGACCCTGTGTCCGTCGAGATCACCTACGGCCTGGAACGCATCCTGATGGCGCTCCAGGGCGTCAATCACTTCAAGGACCTCAAGTACGCGCCGGGTGTCACCTACGGCGAGGCGTTCGGCCAGGCCGAGTACGAGATGAGCCGCTACTACCTCGACGAGGCCGACCTGGAGACCCAGCGGAGCCTCTTCGAGGCCTACGCGGGCGAGGCACGCCGCACGCTCGACGCGCGTCTTCCCGTCCCCGCGTACTCCTTCGTCCTCAAGTGCTCGCACGCGTTCAACGTGCTCGACGCGCGGGGCGCCATCTCCACCACGGAGCGGGCACGTTCCTTCGCCCGGATGCGCGGGTTGGCCCACGAGGTCGCCGAGTTGTGGGTCGCGCGGCGCGAGGAACTCGGTTTCCCCCTGGGCCGCGTGTCGAGCAGCGACTCCGCCCCGGCCGACACCGCAGTGAGCGAGGCTCCGGACCGGGCGGCGGCCACGGAAGCCGTCGGGCCCGAGCAGGGCACGGTGACCCCGCCGGCCGAACCGGGGCCGGCCACCCTCGTGGTCGAGATCGGCGTGGAGGAAATGCCGCCGGCCGAGGTCACCCGGACCTCGCAGGCGGTGCGCACCGCGTTGGCGCAGAAACTGGGCGCGACCCGGCTGGGACACGGCGAGATCAGGGTCGACGCCAGCCCCCGACGCGTGGTGGCCACCGTCCTCGGCGTGGAAGCCCGCGAGGCCGACTACGAACAGACCGTGCGCGGGCCCCGGGTCTCGGCGGCGTTCGACGCGGACGGAAGCCCCACCAAGGCGGCCATCGGCTTCGCCAGGAGCAACGGCGCCGAACCGGCGGACCTCGGTCGCGTCACCGTCGGGACCAACGAGCATGTCGCGCTCACCCGGCAGGTCGTCGGGCGCTCGGCCGAGGATGTCCTCTCCGCTCTCCTCTCGGAGGTCGTGACCGGCCTTCGCTCCGAGAAGAACATGCGGTGGAACGCTCCGCAGCTCTCCTTCACCCGTCCGATCCGCTGGATCATGGCTCTGCTGGGAGAGCGGGTCGTCCCTTTCACGGTGTCCAGCCTGACGTCGGGACGTACGACGCAGGTTCACCGTGACGCGGTGCCTCCCACGGCGGAGGTGCCGACGGCAGACGGGTACCTGCCCTTTCTGAAGGAGCACGGAATCCTCGCGGACGCCGCGGAGCGGCGGTGCCTCGTGGTGGACGGCGCGGCGCGACTCGCCGAGGCCGTGGGCGGACGCATCCAGACGGAGCAGTACGGCGCGCTGATCGACGAGATCACCAACCTGGTCGAGTCCCCCACCCCGATCCTCGGGAACTTCGACCCGAAGTACCTCACGCTGCCCCCGGACATCCTCGTCACCGTCATGCGCAAGCATCAGCGCTACCTTCCCGTGGTGGATGCCGACGGCAGCATGCTGCCCCACTTCGTCGCGGTGGCCAACGGAACGTGCGACCACGACATCGTCCGCCACGGCAACGAGGCGGTGCTGCGCGCCCGGTACGAGGACGCCTCCTTCTTCTGGAAGGCGGATCTGGAGACCCCGCTGAGCGAGATGAGGGAGAAGACGCACCTCCTCACGTTCGAGGAGCGTCTCGGCTCCATGGCGGACCGCGCCGACCGCATCTCGGCCATCGCCCGCCGGCTGGCGAAGGTCATCGGCCTGTCCGGCACGGACCACGACGTCCTGGAACGGGCCGCGGCCCTGACCAAGTTCGACCTCGGCTCCCAGATGGTCACCGAACTGTCCAGCCTCGCGGGCATCATGGCGCGCGAATACGCCGTGCGCGCGGGCGAGAGCCAGGCGGTGGCACAGGCCCTCTACGAGAACGAACTGCCGCGTTTCGCCGGCGACACGTTGCCCGAAACCCTGCCGGGGGCCCTGCTGGCCCTGGCGGACCGGCTCGATCTGCTGGTCGGGCTCTTCGCGATCGGGGCCGAACCCACGGGCAGCTCGGACGCGTTCGGGCTGCGCCGCTCCGCGCTGGGCGTGGTCAACATCCTCCTCAGCAGGAGCGACCTGGCCGCGATCAGGCTCGGCCAGGCGCTGGCCATCGCGGCGGAGCACCAGGCCGTCACGGTCGAGCAGAAGCATCTGGAGGGCACGGCCCAGTTCGTGCTGCGCCGCTTCGAGCAGCAGCTGATCGAGCTGGGGCACTCCACCACCGACGTCCGCGCGGTGCTGGTGCGCGGCGACTCGCCGCGGCTGGCCACGCGGACCCTGGAGGAGCTGGAAGACCTGCAGGGTGACGACCGGTTCGCCACCGTTCTTGCGGCGTTCCAGCGGGTACGGCGCATCGTGCCGGCCGGGCTGGAGGCGGTGTACGACCCGGAGCAGCTCCATGAGCCCGCCGAGCAGGCTCTGCACGCTGCCCTGGTCAAGTGCCGGCATGTGCTCGACGAGGAGACCTCGCTCGTCCGCTTCAACGCGCAGACGGGCGAACTGGTCGACGCGGTGAACATCTTCTTCGACAACGTCCTGGTGATGTCCGAGGACCCCGCAGTCCGGGCCAACAGGCTGGGCCTGCTCGCCGGAGTGCGCGACCTCGCGGAGGGCATCGTCGACTGGGAGTCTCTGGTCTGAGAGGTCCGGCCGACCACTGACGGTTCATGAGCGGGTGCCCGTACGGGCACCCGCTCATGTGCCTTCGGCCGGCACGGCTAGCACGTCGTGCCGGCCGTTCGCATGTCCTCCCCGGAGCCGGTCTCCCCTGCCCCCTCAAGCCCGGCGGCTCACGTTGCATGCGCATTTTCGAGGACGAACAGACGTGGCTGATAGGCTGATTGCTCGCCGACCGCCGTCGGCTGGCCACCAGCGCACAGGTGATCGATCCAAGCGTGAACCGCTCCCCACGGTGGGTTGGTGACCATGGTGATGACGAAGGCGTTCGGAGTGGTCGAGCAAGGAGGGCCCTGGCGAGGTGACGGAAGAACTGCGCTTCGCCGTTCTCGGGGCGGTCCGTGCATACCGGGGCGACGCGGAACTGCGCCTCGGTCCACCCCAGCTCCGGGCCATGCTGGCGGTCCTGCTCCTGCGACCGGGGCACACCGCGTCGAAGACACAGCTGGTGGACGCGTTATGGGGTCTCACGCCCCCCAGCAAGGCCACCACCACGATCCGCACCTACGCCTGGCAGTTGCGCATACTCCTGGAACCGGACCGCTCCACGCCGAGCGTGCTCGTGTCGGTCGGCGACGGCTACCGCCTGGTCGTCCCCCCGTCCTCGCTCGACGTGGGGCAGGCCGAAACGCTCACTCGTGAGGCGGCGCAGGCACGTGCCTCGGGCAGGTTGGAGGAGGCGCGCGACAGGCTGGTCCGCGCACTCGACCTGTGGCAGGGAGAGACTCTGGCCGGAGTGCCCGGACCCTTCGCCATGCGCCAGCGTGACCGGCTCGAGGAATTTCGCATCGCGCTGCTGGAGGAACGTTGCGACCTCGACCTGGCCCTCGGCCGCCATCGCCAGGTCATTCCCGACCTGGCGGACCTCACGGCCATGCACCCCCTGCGCGAGCGTCCGTACGGCCTGTTGATGCGCGCGCTCTACGGGGCGGGCAGACAGGCCGACGCGCTTGCGGTGTTCAGCGGTGTCAGGAAGCTGCTGCTGGAGGAGCAGGGCATCGATCCCGGGCCTGAGCTGACCGCCGCCTACCGGCAGGTCCTGGAGAACGATCCGGCCCTCTCCTTAGCGGCCGTCGAGGAACCCGCGGTGCTCGAGGAACCGGAGGCGGCCGAGCCCCTCCCCGCGGTCGCCCGGGGCCGGGAGCCGCTGCCCGTTCCGGCACAGCTTCCGCCGCTGCTGCCCGACTTCGCCGGCCGCACCGACGCCGTCAGCGACATGCACACCCTGCTGACGACGCCCGGACGGCGAGCGCCGACCGTCGTGGCGATAGCCGGGATGGGCGGGATCGGGAAGACCTCACTGGCCCTGTTCACAGCCCACGGCGTACGGCACGCCTACCCGGACGGGCAGCTCTACGCCGATCTGCGTGGAGCGGACGACAATCCCGCCGACCCCGTCGGCGTCCTGACGGGGTTCCTGCTGTCGCTGGGCGTCGCCGCCGAGGCCGTACCCGACACCCTCGCGGACCGTTCCAAACTCTTCCGTTCGATGCTGGACGGCCACAGGGTGCTGATCGTCCTGGACAACGCACGTGACGCCTCGCAGGTCCTGGACCTGATGCCCGGATCGGCCGGCTGCGGAGTCATCATCACCGGCAGGTCCCGGCTCTTCGGCCTGCCGGTCACCAAACAGCTCAGCTTGGACACCTTCAGGCCCGACGAGGCCCTCTCGCTGCTCGGCGCGGTCATCGGGACCGAACGGCTCGACGCGGAACGGGAACAGGCGCTCGAACTGCTCCGGCTGTGCGGACTCCTGCCGCTGGCCATCCGGATCGTGGCCACCAGGCTGGCGTCCCGGCCGCGGTGGGCCATCGCGACACTGACCGCCCGGCTCGCCAACGAGCAGCGACGCATCGAGGAACTACGCGTGGGTGACGTGTCGATCCACCCGGTCTTCGAACTCGGCTACCGGCAACTGCCGCCCGAGCAGGCCCGCGCCTTCCGGCTGCTCGCCGCCCCGGTGTCCCTGGACTTCGGTCTGCCGGTGGCCGCGGCCGCACTCGCGACGGACGAGGAGACGGCGGAGGAACTGCTGGAAGCCCTGGTGGACGCCGCCATGCTGGAGTCCACCGAACCGGGCCGCTACCGCTATCACGACCTGCTCCGCGCCTTCGCCCAGTGCGTGGAACCGGAACACCAGGACGATACCCGGCAGGCCTTCGGCAGGCTGCTCGACTACCTGCTGGCCACCGCGTGCAACGCCTTCGCGCAGGCCGTGCCCGGAGACCCGGTGGCGAACTCCCTCGGCGCGCTGCGGTCCCAGGGGCTGCACTTCGGCGACGTCCACACGGCGCGTTCCTGGATCACCGGCGAGATCGGACTGGTGACGGCGGCCGCGCTGCACACCGTCGGCCGGCGGACGGATCCCTACGACGGCCAGTTGCGGACCGCCGTCGACCTGCTCATCGCGGTCAGCCCCTTCTGCGCCGACGTCCGGTTCGAGGGGCTACGGTCCGCCGCACTGGAGCTCGCGCGGGAGGCCGAGCTCAGGGGCGACCAACGGGTTCTGGGCCGGGCACAGTTGCTGTGCAGCAGCATCGCCCTGCAGGCCGCCCGCCCGTCCGACACCGAGGAGCACGCGCGCCTGGCCGTCACGGCGTCGAGGAACACGAAGGACACGGTCATACTCCGGCAGGCGCTCAACAACCTCGGTGTGGCGGTCATGTTCCTGCATCGATACGACGAGGCGGTGGCGTGCTTCGACGAGGCGATCGCACTCGCCCGTGTCCTCGGCCACAGGTCCGGCGAGGCGGCGACCACCATCAACGCGGCGCTCGCCCGCGTGCGCAGCGGCCGGGCCGCCGAGGCGATACGGGCCTGCGAGACGACGCTGGTGACCTTGCGTTCCATGGGCGACCTTCCGGGGGTCGCCTACGCGTTGTACGTGCTGGCTTTGGCGCTGCACGAACACGAGCGGTTCGGCGACGCCATCGCCCGCTACACCGAGTGCCTCGCGGTCTGTCGGTCCGCCGGCATCCGGGGGCGCGAGGCCCACGCCCTGTACCGGCTCGCCGAAACACTCCGCAGGACAGGGCGGTACGACGAGGCGGTGCGGTACGCCACCGAAGCCGTGGTCCGGTGCGAGCAGATCGGAGCCGTGCGGGACCACGCCTACGCGTTGATGGTCCTGGGCCGGGCCGAGGCCGATCGCGGCGGCATCGACACCGCCCGTGTCCAGCTGGGCAAGGCGCGCGAACTCTTCACCGGTCTCGGCCTGCCCGATGCCGACGATATCCGCCGGATCCTCGATCACCTGCCGGGCGGCTCCGCACCGACGGACGAACCGTGACGGTACCGGTCGCCGACCCATATCGGCGCGTCACGTCACATCGCTAAAACCCCCCTCGCGATGGAGCGGGAATGCCGAATAGGCGAGGCCCACGTCGAATATACCGGGGATGGACCACGTATATTCCCCGGCGTGCGAGAGTGGGCGTCAGCGGTCGCAAATATGCGCCAAAAAGCCGTGGAGCAATCAGTAATTCAGCTCCGGGGCGGCGCGGACCGAATGCGACCCTTTCTTAGGAGGCGTTTGAATGCCCAAACCTCGCGAACAGAAGGACAACCACCTCATCTACGCCGACGCCGTGGGGTCGCGCGGTAAGTCGGGCGTCTGGTTCGGCGATCGCGAAGACTTCAAGTCCAAGCAGGTCAGCGTGATGGACGCCGTCAAGGAGCGGATCGAGTGGGTGCCGGTCGAGGACGCCGTCATGGCGATCAGCCTTGACCCGCCGGGCATCGTTCTCATGGCGCCCAACCCGTCGCTGCCCGGCATCATCGTCCTCGCCGACGGTGCGACGTCCGAGAACACCGAGCATCTCAAGAAGCACTACACCGAGATCGTTCAGGGTGTCCTGACGGACGCGAACATCGCGCAAGAAGACTAATCGCTCCATCCTGCTGCGGTGCCATCGGCAAGCGACGGTGGCACCGCAGCGGGCTTCTCGCTGTGCGGTTCGATTCGACGCATGGCTGGTTCCGTTTCTTTAGGAGTTCACCGTGACGAACGATGCCGATCGACTCTGGAACAAGTATTTGCTGGTCACTCAGGGGGCGGAGGGTATTGTTTTCGATCCCGTCTCCCTGGGGAGCGCGAGTCTCACCGCCGACGAGATGAGGCAGATCCGCGACAATGAGCCCCGGATTCTGGCGGAGATGAAGCAGCTGGGCTTCACTCCCGAGCCGCCGGCCGCATCTCAGCGTGATCTGATCTTCGACCGGATCAACGGGCTGGGCATGACCGGAAAGCCGCCGCGGATCAGCGGATACCGCATCGTGGTGACCGACCGCTGCAACATGACCTGCACGTACTGCTTCGTGGACACCAACACGGGCGCCGACGACATCACCATCCCCGACCTCCGCGAAGGGCTCGAGTACCTCTTCGAGCAGAACGCCGGCCAGGACGAGGTCACCATTCAGTGGTTCGGCGGTGAGCCGACCACCCGGTTCGACCTGATGCAGTACGGAGACGAGTACGCTCTCGAACTCGCCGAGAAGTACGGCGTGGGGCGCGTGCAGTTCACCGTCGTCACCAACGGTGTCCTGATCAAGGAACCCATGATCGAGCACTTCAAGAAGTTCAAGTACGGCGTGGGCGTCTCCTTCGACGGGGCTCCGGACGACAACCAGGTCGAGCGGTTCCTGCTGTCGGGCAAGCCTGCGGACAAGCGGATCCACCGGAACATCCAGCGGCTGATCGATGCCGGGGTGCACGTGGGCTGCAACCTCACCCCCACGCCGATCAATGTGAGCAACCTGCCGGACACCGTCGAGTACGTGCTGTCCCTCGGCATCAACTTCATCTACGTCAACACCCCCATTCCGATCTCCGGCCGCTGGCACGTCGACGGCGAGGCGCTGTGCCGCGCGGTGTTCCGTTCGCGGCTTCTGGCGCTGTCCCGCGGTGCCATGCTGTTCTCCTCGCTCGACCGCATCTATCAGGCCCTGGACACCCGCCTGCCGAAGATGTACGAGCACATCCAGCAGGACGGCGGCCTGAACGCGGCTCTGCTGTCCCGCGGGCGCATCTCCATCCTCGACCTGAACTGGCGCGACGACTCGTTCGTCTTCCCGATCAGTCAGCTTCGGGAGCAGCCTGAGCTGCTGGCGGGAGCCGCCAAGAACCTCCTGCCGGCGAAGCAGTGCGGAGAGTGCCCCGCCGCCGCCGTCTGCGGTGGTCCGTCCCGCAACGACGTCTCGCTCCGGAACAACCCCGAGCCCGATCCGCAGATGTGCGACTTCTTCCAGGTCGGTCTCGAACTCGCCCTCACCGACCAGACGGGATTGCAGTGACCGACAGCCTCGGAGCACTCCGAGGAGTGCTCGTCTCGACCGCCGACAACTGCGAAGTGAACTGCCGGTTCTGCTTTCGGGCCGATGTCGGACGCGACGTCCTGAGCCTCGACACCTACGCCCGGGCACTGTCGCGGCTCCACGAACTCGGCGTGGACGAGCTGTGCTTGTCCGGCGGCGAGCCGACCGACCACCCGGAGTTCCGTCAACTCGTGCGTGTCGCAGTCCAGTTCGGCTTCCGCACCTCGGTGGTCACCGCCGCCAGGACCGGCCCGCGACTCGATGCCATCGCCGGTGTCGCCGGCATGCTCAGTCACGTCACCGTCTCCGCCGACAGCCGTAGAGCGGACGAGATCGGCCGCACCGGCCGGACGATCTCCTCGACGCCGAAGGTCTTCGAGGCGTTGGGACACCGTCGGGCGAGCCTGCACGTCACCGCATACGAGCTGGACGAAGCCGACCTGAAGGCCATCGTCTCGGTGGTCGAGACGGCCGATGTCCCGGTGGAGGTCAGCCCGCTGTTGCCGTCGTCGACGTTCCGTTTCGAGAATCCCCACCTCAAGCGCGACCTGGCGTTGATCGAAACGTTCTTCGGCATGTCGGAGCAGTTGAGGACAGTGGTGTCGGACTACCACGAGTGGCTGCGCGGCCCGGTCGTCCGGTCCTGCCAGTCCGCGCGGCTGTACCTGTCCGCGGACGGCTTCCTGCGCCGCTGCCCCTACGACAGCTCTCAACAGGTGTCGGTCTTCGCGACACGGCAGGAGATCCGCGAAGCGCTCGAGCAGTCGTTCTGCGAACCGCCGACCACCGGTCTGGCCTGCATGGCGATCTGCCGTTCGGAATCCCAGGAAGGGTGAGTTGTCCATGAACACGATGCAGGATCGGCCGTCCGTGGTGATCGGCACCATGCGCTGCTCGGGGTCCTTCAACGGCCTGATGGTGCTGGGCCGCGACGCGGAGGAGGGCCGGGAGTTCGTCGAGGGCGCGATCGCTCAGGGCTTCACCACGTTCGACACCTCGCCCGTGTATGCCCGCGGGAGAGCGGAGGAGGACCTCGGCGCGCACCTTCCCGGCGACGCGTCGGTCTGGACCAAGGTCGGGATCGACACCACCACTCCCCTGCCCACCCTGGACTACAGCCTGGAAGGAATGGCCAAGTCGCTGCAGGGAAGCCTGAAGCGGCTCGGGCGCGACCGGGTCGAGGTCGCCTTCGTGCACAATCCGGAGCCGAGGCGGCTGTCGGACATCGACTTCGCCGGGTTCGCGAGGCACTGCTCACAGACGGGGCAGGCGGATCTGGTGGGCGTCAGTGTGCTCCTGCCGGACGTGAGTCTGCCTCAGATCGCCGGCAGGCTGCCCGCCGGCAGCGTGGTCATGTGCGAGGCGGACCAGCTGGATCCGCAGGACACGAACGTGACGCGCCTCCTCGCCGACTACCGTCTCGTGGTCCGCAGTCTCTTCTCGGGCGGCTCTCGGCTGCGGGCGGTACCGCCCGAGCGCAGGGCGGAGGCGATCGCCGCCAGGATCTCCGAGATTCACGAGATCTACAGCCCCGAAGCCGTGGTCATCGGCCCTCGGACCAAGGAGCAGCTGGACGGCTACGAGGCGGGGCCGGCCGGGCTCACGTCCGCTGCTCGGCACTCCGCACCCGGGCGGTCCCATGTCACTCGATGAGGCGGAGGTCGCGCAGCAGCTGCGGGTGTTCGGATTCGCCCACCTCCGGGGAGCCGCCGCGGACACCGTGGAGGAACTGCAGCGTGCTTTCGGCCGGCTGATCGATCTGCCGGCGGACGGTACGCCGAACGAGAGGGTCACCAGGTTCGACGCCCTCAACGAGATGCCCGAGCTGGGGCTGATCTCCGGATCGGTGTGGGTGGACGCGATCTGCGGAGCGTTCTTCGAACGCAACCACCAGGTCATCACCAGCGATGCCAACGCGCTCGTCGGCGACTCGTACTGGCACTCGGACGGTTTCTACACCACGCCGTTCCTGCGTTTCGCCCTGTACCTGGACACCACCGCGCACGACACGGGTGCCCTGCGCTTCCTTCCCGGTTCGCATCGAGCCGACAACGGCTGGCTCGGGGAACCGACCCAGCACGTCATCAGGCACAGGGAGGACCTCGGTCTCACCGGTGGCGACGTTCCGGCGGTGGTCGTCGAGTCCCAGCCCGGCGACGTCATCGTCTTCGACACGAACATCCTCCACTCGGCATGGCACGGAGACATACGACGACAGCTGGCGTTCAACTGTGTCGGTGACCCGGTGACCGAGACCGAGCAGCGCGACACGCGTCGCTACTTCCTCAACCGCTATGTATCCGGATCGGTGTCAATCGGATGAGCCTCACCTCTTTGTCGGTGACCGACGCCGAGGTCACCCGCTTCAGGACGTTCGGATTCCTTCACCTGCGCGGCGTGCAGAACGACGTCGTGGCGGCCGTCGCCGACGCCTTCGAAGACGTCTTCGAGAACTTCCCGCAGGTCGGCCGGCAGGGGCGTGCGGGCGTCGCCCGGATCGCCGAGCGCAGCGCGGTGCTCCAGAAGGTGCTCCTGGCCGACGACCGGTGTCCTCGGGTGGCACGGCGGCTGCTGGGCACGGACGTCGTCTATGTCGGCGGCGACGGAGTCCGCTACGACGGTGCCACCTACTGGCACCGGGACGGCAACCACCGCGCTCTCCGGCTCCTCAAGATCGTCCAGTATCTGGAGCCGCTCGACGGCGACACCGGAGCGCTGCGGATCATTCCCGGCACCCACCGCAGAGGCGGGAGCTGGGACTCGTTCGCCGCGGAGATGGAGAACCCGCCGCGTCGCCTCGGGATGCGGCCCGCCGAGGTGCCGGCCTTCACCGTCGACTCCTCCCCCGGTGACCTCATCGCCTTCGACCCGCACTCCTACCATGCGTCGTTCGGCGGTGCCGACAAGCGGCGGCAGATCACCACGACGTATGCGGCCGTGCCGCAGTCGGCAGAAGCGCGACAGGAGCTGACGAGCTATCTGCTCGCCGACCGATCTCTCCTGTAACCCCCTCCCCCGGTACTACGTCAGCCTTATGAAGCGCGTGAATTGAACGGGTTGGTTTGTGATGGACAACGTAACGGCGGAGACCACGGTGCCGCAGATCCCGACGGACCGGGAAGCGGAACCGGTCAAGTGGTTCGACGAACTGCGTGAGTCGCACGGTGTGCACTGGGACGAGACCACGAACACGTGGTACGTGACGCGATACGACGACGTGTACGAACTTCTCCCTGATCCCCGGCTCGGCGCCCAGGTGGAAACCTATTGCCCGCCCTCGCTGACGGAAGAGCAGGAGAACACCTACTGGCGGGTGACGGAGTTCATCGACCGCTGGCCCGTGTTCTCCGATCCGCCGCGGCACACCGGTATGCGGCGTCTGCTCCTGCCGCTGTTCACGCCCGCCGCCGTTCGGCAGATGGTCGCCGCGATGGCGGCTTCCATCGCGGCGACCAGTTCCACGGCGACGCCTGACAGGCTGTTCGCCGATGTCGTCAGGCCGGCTCTGGCAGCCGGCCTGAGCGATCTCCTGGACGAGGAGACGGACGGCCTGGCACAGCTCGCCGACTGCGCCGCCCGGATCCTGGCCGTCGGGCCGATCGAGACGTACGACACCGACATCGGGCGGCTCGCGGAAGAGGCCATGGACGAGCTGACCGGGCTCGTCGTGCAGCGCTGCGCGGCTCCCCGGGGGGTCCTCGCTTCGGCGCTGAGCCGCGCTCTGTCCGACGGGACGTTGGATCTTCTGGACGCGACCGCGATATACGCCCAGCTGGTGAGTGGCGCGCTGGAACCCACCGCGGCGGCTGTCGCACGCCTGTTGGAGGCGTTGACCGGCCCGGAGAGCGCCGCCGTCGACCTGGAGGAAGACGTCGACGGGGCCGTGGACGAGGCGCTGCGGCTTGTCACGCCCTTCCACTTGGCCACCAGGCGGGCGCTGACCGATCTGACCCTGCACGGTCACACCGTACGGGCCGAGTCGCGCGTGGTCCTCGTACTCGTGGCAGCCAACCGCGACCCGAGGCGGTTCGCCGACCCGGGCACCTTCCGTGCGGACAGGACCGGGGCTCGCCATGTCGCCTTCGGGCGGGGCCGGCACGCGTGTCTGGCAGCCGGACTCACGCGGCAGGTCATGAGGGAGATGATGCTGCAACTCGCGTCGACGGGCCTGTTGGAGCAACTGCCTCGGCTGACCGCGGTGTGGAAGGGGGACTTCGGGGCGCGTTTCGCCGACGACCTCGTGGTCACGCGGGACGCCTGAGGCAGGCCGCAGGGGGACGGACCGGGCCGTCGCGGTCCCCTGTGCCGTGACGAGCGCCGGCGGGGCCGCGTGGACCGGCGACCGGCGCCCCGCTCCGGCCCGCTCCGCCGGCTCCTGAAACGCAGCGACGCGCGGCGGTCCGCGTTCCCGTCGATCCCCGCTTCCAGATAGGGCATCACGATCATGGTCAAACCGAACAGCCTGACAGCCCTGCGCCCGGACAGCTTTCAGCCTGATGCGGAAAGTACGGAGGCCGGACACGCCAGAAGTTTCGAGGAGACGTGGGACTCCCTGAAACCACTGCTGCCTCGCGTCCCCGTCACGCGCGTGTACGACACCACCCCCCTGGATTACATCAGCTCCCCCGTGTGGTCGGCCGTGACCCCTCTGGCCAAAGACCTGACGGTGAGCGCGGGAAAGGGGGCGACGCCGATCGCGGCGAAGCTCAGCGCCGTCATGGAGGCGATCGAGCGAGTCTCGGCCGAGGAAATTCCGGCCCTCCGGACCGTCAGGGGTTCCTACAAGGAACTCGCTCCCGCCGCTGCCGTCGACCCGGAGGAATTCAGCCTGCCGCAGGACACGACGTACCGGCCCGACGCCGTTTTCTCCTGGACGGGGGCGTACGACCTGGCGCAGGGGGGCCATCATCTGGTACCGACCGACCTCGTCCTCAATCCCTCCACGGAAGGCATGACGGCTCGGATCGAGACCAACGGGCTCGCCTCCGGGAATACGTATTCAGAGGCGGTCCTCCACGCGGTCTGTGAGCTTGTCGAGCGCGACGCGGTGTCGGAGGAAGCGTTCTACTCCGCTCACCACGACCCGCTCTTCTCTCCTCGTCGGCCTTTGAGGGTCATATCCCCGGAGTCGGTTCCAGCCGGAACCGCGAAGGAGTTCATCGACGCGCTGACCGGTCAGGGTCTGGTTGTCCGGATACAGGATCTGACCAACGTGATCGGCGTTCCGGTCATCCGGGTCGTCCTTTTCGACGACGGCTACTTCGGGCAGGAGGGAAAGGTGACCTACTTCCCGGGGTACGGGGCCGACCTCCAGCCCGAACGGGCGCTGCTTCGCGCTCTCACCGAGGCGTGCCAAGGTCACGCCAGCTTCGCCACGGGCGCGCGAGAGGTGTTCGAGACCGGGCGCGCCGGTCGCAGGCCGGCCGAACTGAAGCGGATCGACTCTCTTTACCGGAACCCCGGCTCCCTGGCGTTCCCGCAGGCCAAGGACGGCAGCGGCAGCATCCTGCAGAACCTACACACGGTCGTCGGCCGGCTGCGGGACGCAGGACACGAAAAGTGCCTGGTGACAGAACTTACCCGCGAGGATCTCGGCGTGCCGGTGGTTCGTGTCCTGATTCCGGGCCTCGCGTCTCCCTACGGTGAGAGTTCGCGCACCCCTACCCTCCGCCTGCTGGAATCGGTGATCTGAGCCATGAGAACCACCATATTCACCGGGCCGTCCCTGTCGCCGGGCGAGGCACGGGCCCTTCTGCCGCAGGCGCACGTCCTTCCCCCCGCGAAACGCGGCGACGTCTACCGGGCCAGAGAAAGCGGAAGCTCCCGGATCCTCATCATCGACGGATCGTTTTCGCAGGTGCTCCCGGTGTCACCGCGAGAGGTCGTCGAGGTGGCTCGCGACGGCGCTCAGATCGTCGGGGCGTCCAGCATGGGGGCCATACGGGCCGCGGAATGCTGGCCCGTCGGCGTCCACGGTGTCGGAGCCGTCTACAGGATGTACCGGTCCGGCCTCTTCGATTCGGACGACCCCGTGGTGGTCGCGACAGATCCCGACGACGACCACGCGGCGGTGAGCGTCGCCCTGGTCAACATCCGTGCGGCGATCAGAAAGCTCTACGGTCTCAAGCTGATCACCCGGTCCCGGGGTGTGGAGCTTCACCGGGTCGCCACCGAATCGTACTATCCCGACCGGGTCTGGCGGCTTCTGTTCAAGAAGGCCGGGATCGACGACCCGAGCGGCGTGATAGGTGAAGTCGCAGCCTCCGTCGACATCAAGAGGGTGGACGCACTGAGGGCTGTTCGCTTTCTTTCGCTCCTGCCCGACGGGGCACCTGCCGATGGAAACGACCGCCGATTCAGCCAAGGGCCGCGATACGCCTCGCACGACCCGCTTCTCGGCCACAGCCGTGAAGAACTCGATCTGTCACTCCCTCCGTTCATCTTCGGAACCGGCCGGTATCAGAAATACATCCGGTTCCTGCTGGCCGGACAGCTCGATTTCGCAGGACTGAACACCGGGATCGATTCGAAGCTGTCCCGAAATCCCTCAGTCGAGCCGGCTCTCGCGCGCCTCTTCCTGGACATTCCGTCGCTGTCCGCAAACCTGATGGACAAGATTCATCATTTCAGGCAGTTCGAGACGGAAGTGATGCTGTGGCATGCGGTTCACCGGCTGAAGGATCACAAGACGAGCAGCACGGAGGTGACACCTCCGCATGAGACCAGGGTCAGGGACTCGGTAGCGAAGGCCCACGGCTATGACAACTGGGACGCGCTGACGGCCGACTTGCGTGACGACGCTCTGCCCAGCGGGGTCCCCCTCGGCTGGATCGAGGATTCCTGTCACGACTTGGCTCTCGCCCGGTCCTGACACCCCCGGAACCGCCGAGCGGGGCTCCTTCAACCCGGCCGGCCCCTCCGGGCAGCCCGGGTACCAGGAGGACCCGTGCCCCTGCACATCGCCTACGGCGACCCGTCCGCCCTCCGCGCCCGCTGCGACATCGCCACCGTCCGGACCACCCGCCCCGGACCCTGATTGCCCGTACAAGCCGCGAGCGCTCGCGACAGCACGTCGGGCAGGAAACCTGGCGAAACCCAGGCCAAAAGTGCCGTATGGTGGAGGCATCGCCGCGGGGTGGAGCAGCTCGGTAGCTCGCTGGGCTCATAACCCAGAGGTCGCAGGTTCAAATCCTGTCCCCGCTACTGCTCAGAAGGGCCCGGATCCCGTACAGGATCCGGGCCCTTCTGCTGTACACGGCGCCGGCATTCTCCGGTACGCGCTACGCCCTTCATGCCCCCTGCCTTCCGAGCACGGCAGGCGGAACGCAAGCAGCGCTACCCGTACGTGTTCTTACGCAGGGCGCGGTGTCGGCGGTCTCCCTGGCCGGCGCCGTTCACCGCTGTGAGCGACGGGAGCGCCGCTCCGTTGGTTCCAGAGGCCGAGGTGATCACGATGGACGGCCACGACACCGTTTTGCACGGCGCAGCGTTCGGCGGGGCCGCTGAAGTACGTGGTGGTGACGAAGACGGCGGCCTCGGCTTTGAAGTGCACCTGCGAGCCAAGGAGGTTGCGGACCTCTCCGTTGGAGATCTTCCGTTTCGGGTGGTAGCGCTTGCACTGGATCACCATGGTCCGGCCGTCGGGCAGACGTCCGCGTACGTCGGCGCCGTCGTCACCCGTGCGGCCGACCCGGCGGACTTCCGTACATCCGTCCCGCCTGCAGAGTTCGGCCACGAAGTCCGCCGACAGCCCCAAGCAGCAACAGTCCGGCCAGGTATGGCCGGATGGCCGACCAAAACGTCAGGAGCAGCGCCAAGACGACGACGCCGGCCCATACGCCCCCCTTGAGCCGAGCCTCCCGACGCTTCCGTGATGCCGACCGGCGCCTCTTGCGTACCGCCACCCAGTACCTCCCCGTCTCCGATCAGCAGTCTGGGCAAGGCGACGCGTGTCAGTAAGGGCGCCCGTCGGCCATGGCTCGATCCCTGCGGGCTGCCCACCAAACGGGACCGGGCACGTGCTCAACGACGACCCGGTGTCCCCGCGGCCGAGGCCGAGGAGCGCTGGAGGTCATCCGCCGCTCGGGCCGTTGCCCGGACGAGTCCCGAATGCTGTGACAGCAGCAGTGATCGACAGTGCGGCGAGCAGTGCGAACAGTGCGGGGTATCCGCCGAGGGGGCCGGCCAGGACTGCGCCAGCGAAGGGGGCGAGGGCGGCTGCGGCGTGTGCGGGTGCGCCGAGGAGGCCGGAGAGCCGACCGTAGTGGGTGCTGCCCCAGCGGTCGGTGACGGCGGTGGCCTGGAGCAGGGTGAGGTTGCCGCGTATCACGCCGGCGAGGACGGATACGGCGATGATCAGCGCGAAGGGGCCGGCCACGGTGGCGAGGGCGGCGGTGGTGAGGGCGCCGAGGGCGATCAGGGTGACGGTGCGGGCGGTGACGCCGAGGTGGCGGGCGAGGGTCGCGTACAGGGTGCGGCCGAGGGTCTGGCCGGCGGCCACGGGGCTTTCAGCGCGATCGCGTGGGCCGGGACGGTCAGGGCCGCGAGGATGCCTGCGAGGACTACGTAGGTGCCGCGCCAGGACATGTGGTCGGCGAGGATCGCCGTCAGGGGGGCGAAGACGGTGGAGGCGAGTCCGCCGGCGAGGGTGACGATCGTGAGCGCGCGGATGTGGTCGGGGCCCCACCAGCGGGTGAGGGCGGCGAAGGCGGGCTGGTAGAGGGTGGCGGCCATCGCCGCTCCGGCGAGCAGCCATCCCGCGAAGAAGACGGCCAGGTTGGGGGCCGCGGCTGTTACCAGCAGGCTCAGCGAACCCAGGACGGAGCCGGTGGTCATGACGGTGCGGGGGCCGCGGTGGTCCAGGACGCGTCCGACGTAGATCCCGACTATGGCGGAGACGACGAGGGCGGCGGAGAACGCCGCGGTGGTCGCGCCCGCGCTCCAGCCGGTGTCGGCGGTGATGGCCGGGTTGAGGACGATGAAGGCGTAGTAGACGATGCCCCAGCTGGTGATCTGGGTGAGGCAGAGGGCGGGCAGCACGGCGCGGGGGGGGGGGGCGGGCCCCCCCCCCCCCCCCCCCCCCCCCCCCCCCCCCCCCCCCCCCCCCCCCCCCCCGCCGCTTTGAAGATCGCTCACCTCAGCAGCCGCTAGCGGAAGCGGCAGTGGGAGCGGCGCCGATGGTGAGGGTGGCCGGGGCCGCGCAGCACCCGCCACCGGTCTCCTCCGCGGCTGCGGGCTCGTCGAAGAGGCCCGCGCCGCCGCACACCCCGGTCTCGGGGAGGGTGAGTTCGACGCGTTCGGCCGCTTCCTGGTCGCCTGCGAGGTGGGCGGCGATGGAGCGGACCTGCTCGTAGCCGGTCATGGCGAGGAAGGTGGGGGCGCGGCCGTAGGACTTCATGCCGACGAGGTAGACGTCCTTCTCCGGGTGGGACAACTCGTTCACGCCGTGCGGGTAAACGGTGCCGCAGGAGTGCTGGTTCGGGTCGATCAGCGGAGCCAACTCGACCGGCGCCTGGAGGCGCTCGTCGAGGCCGAGGCGCAGCTCCCCCAGGAAGGACAGGTCGGGGCGGAAGCCGGTCAGGACGATGACCTCGTCCACCGGGCCCAGGCGACGGCCGTCCTCGCCCACCAGGGCGACGCGACCGTCTTCGGTCTTCTCGATGGCGTCGGTGCGGAAACCGGTGACCGCGTCGGCGTGACCGCCGTCGACCGCTGCCTTGGCCGCCAGGCCGAGGGCGCCGCGGGCTGGCAGCTGGTCGGCCTCGCCGCCGCCGAAGGTCGATCCGGAGATCCCTCGGCGCAGGATCCACGTGGCGTGCGTTCCATGGCCGTCGTCGGACTTGGCGAGATCGGCGAGGTAGGCGAGGGCGGTGAAGGCTGAGGCGCCGGAGCCGATGACCGCGGTGCGCTTCCCGGCGTAGCGGGCGCGGACGGCGGGGTCCTTCAGGTCCGGGACGCGGTAGGTGATGCGGGTGGCGGCGGCCTTCTCGCCGAGGGCGGCGAGTCCGCTGCCGCCTGCGGGGCTGGGGGTGGACCAGGTTCCGGAGGCGTCGATGACGGCGCGGGCGAAGAGGCGGTGCTCGTGGCCGTCGGCGTTCTCGTAGTGGACGACGAAGGGCTGGGAGTCGCGGTCGGCGTCGACGATGCGGTCACGGCCGGTGCGGGAGACGCCGGTGACGCGTGCTCCGTAGCGGACCTGCTCGCCGAGTACGTCGGCCAGCGGCTGGAGGTAGCGCTCTGCCCAGTCACCCCCGGAGGGGTAGGTGTCCTCGGCCGGCTTGACCCATCCGGTCGGGGCCAGGAGCTTCTCGGCGGCCGGGTCGACGAGCTCGCCCCAGCGGGAGAACAACCGCACGTGAGCCCACTCGCGCACGGCGGCCCCGGCGAGCGGGCCGGCTTCCAGGACGAGGGGCGTGATGCCGCGGTCGAGGAGGTGGGCGGCGGCCGCGAGTCCGGCGGGGCCGGCCCCGATGACGACGACGGGCAGCTCGGTGGTGGTCTCGCTCATGGCATGTCTCCGGGTCTTCGTGCAGGCGGGCGGGTGGGGACTTCGGATGGTCAGCAGCAGCCAGCGCCGGTGGCGACGGCTTCGCGCTTGGCCTGCGGGAAGCAACAGGCTCCGGCCGCCTCCGCGCCCTCGCTGGTGCCGCAGCAGGGTGAGGACTTGACGGGCGCCACCTCGGCGGCGGGTACGGGGGCGGTGCCGCAACAGGAGCCCGTCGTCGCGGCGCGGTTCGGGCCGGTGGGGCTGATCGGCTCGTTCATGACGACCCCCTTGTGTTTCGAAGTCTGTCTATGGCTTGTGTGATCAGCATGACACCTGTATCGATAGGCGTCAACATAGACATTCATCTAATTATTTGAGGCTGTCGTGGACCACGCGGAAGCCGTCGTCATCGGGGGCGGGCAGTCGGGGCTGGCCACCACACATGCGCTGGTCAGGGCAGGGCTGAAGCCGGTGGCGCTGGAGGCGTCGGACCGAGCGGCGGGTCGTGGCCGCGCTACTGCGACAGCCTGACCCTGTTCTCCCCGGCTCGGTTCAGCGCGCTGCCTGGCATGCCGTTCGGCGGGGATCCGGACCGCTACCCGCACCGGGACGAGGTCGTCGCCCACCCGACCGCGTACGCCGCCCGCCCACAGGCCGACATCCGCAGCCCGACCCCGTTCGCCGGGCAGCGTGTGGTGGTGGTCGGGGCGGGGAACTCCGCGGCGCAGATCGCCGCCGAGCTCGCCCTCGACAGCCGCACGAGCCTGGCCACGCGGGCGCCGGTGAAGTTCGCCCGGCAGCACCTGCTGGGCAAGGACCTGCACTTCCGGCTCACCCGCACCGGCCTGGACACCGCCGCGCTGGGCCGCGTACTGAGGGCTCCGCCCGCCTCGCCGGTCCTGGACGACGGCCGCCACCGCGCGGCCCTCACCGCCGGCGCCCCCGACCGGCGCCCGATGTTCACGCGGCCCACCGACGACCGGGTCACATGGGCCGATGGCACCACGGAGCGGCTGGACTCGCCGATCCTCGCCACTGGCTACCGCCCCCACCTGCCCTACCTCGCCGGACTCGACGGCGCCCTCGACCCGGCCGGGCTCCCCCGCCACCGCGGCGGGTCCTCTCCCGCCCATCCGGGCCTGGCGTTCGTCGGGCTGGAGTGGCGGCGCAGCCTGTCCTCGAACACGCTGCGCGGGGTCGGCCGGGATGCCGCCCGGGCGGCCCGCCGTCTGGCCGCCCACCTGGCCCGCAGCTGCCCCCTACCCTCTTAGTTCGACGTATGTCAACATAGACATATGTCGAATGTGAAGGTTCTGCCGCTGCTGGAGCCCGACGTCGTCGCGGCCTGCTGCCCGCCGCTGAACGAGCGCCCGATGTCGGCCGAGGAGGCCGAGGTCGCGGCGAAGATGTTCAAGGCTCTCGGTGACCCCGTGCGGCTGCGCCTGTTCTCCGCTGTCGCCTCCCACGAGGGCGGGGAGGCGTGCGTGTGCGACATCTCCGACGTCGGCGTCTCCCAGCCCACCGTCTCCCACCACCTGAAGAAGCTCAAGGAGGCCGGCCTGCTGTCCTCCGAACGCCGCGGTACATGGGTCTACTACCGGGTCGAGCCGTCCGTGCTCGCCGCCATGGGCGCGCTGCTGGCCGGCGCCGCGAAGACGGCGTGACCGCGGTGCGCATCGAGGCGCTGCTTGCCGCGCACGCCGAACAGGTGCTGGGCATCTACCAGTCGGGGATCGACGAGGGCAACGCGACCTTCGAGACGCAGGCCCCCGACTGGGCCGCGTTCGACAAGGCCAAGCTGCCTGGCCACCGTTTCGTCGCCCACGACGACGGCCGGGTGTTGGGCTGGGTCGCGGCGAGTGCCGTCTCGGACCGGTGCGCGTACGCAGGCGTGGTCGAGCACTCCCTCTACGTCCACCCCGCCGCGCGCGGCCGCGGCGTCGCCCGTGCCCTGCTGGATGCACTCATCGCCTCTACCGAGACCGCGGGCATCTGGACCATCCAGTCCGGGATCTTCCCCGAGAACACCGCCAGCCTCGCCGTCCACGCACGTGCCGGGTTCCGCATCATCGGCACACGTGAGCGCATCGGCCGCCACCACGGGGCGTGGCGTGACGTGGTGTTGCTGGAGCGCCGCAGTCCACAGATTGTCTGACGCCGCCGGTCCGACCGCCGACGTCAGTCACCGTTGTACAAGGTGAGTTCGCGCCGAATGGTCAGCCGTCCTGGAGGAGCGGGCCGAAGGTCTGCTGCCCGATCTGGGTGGCGCGGGCCTGGCCGACGATCTCACCGCGCACCTCGGGGTGCGCCAGCTGCCATTGCTCGGCCGAGGACTGGCCGGCGAAGAAGTTGAGGGCGTCGCAGCACACCGTGACGGCCGGGCCTCCACCTTCGCGACGCCCGACGAATACGTCCGCCGCGGCAGGCTCCCAGATTGCCGCGCCGTTGCTGAAGGTGACCGTCACCGGCTGGCCGTCGACGGTGTAGGTCTCGATGCGTTCACCCCAAGCGCGGCTCCCAGGCCGTTTGACCGGGGAGCCCGTCTTCATGGTCGAAGGAGCTCGGCGATCTCGCGGGCGACATCGCGGGCGGGGCGGCCGACGCCGATGAGGGTGGCGGATGCCGGGCCGGTCCAGTCGCCGTAGCCGAGCAGGTGCAGGCGCGGTTCGTCCGCGGCGCGGGTGCCGACGGTGGCGATGTGTCCGCGGGTGCCCCGCAGGCGCAGGGAGGCGATGGGCGCGAGGGCGGGGCGGAAGCCGGTGCACCAGATGACCGTGTCCGCCTCGGCCCGGGTGCCGTCGGCCCACTCGACCCCGGTCACCGTGAGGCGAGTGAACATCGGCTTCGCCGTCAGCAGGCCGGCGTCACGGGCGGCGCGGACTGGCGGCACGGCGACGATGTCTCCGAGGGAGGCGACACCGCCGGCGTCGATACGGCCTTCGTCCAGGGCGCGGCGGCGGGCAGTCGCGTGGTCGAAGAGGGCTCGGCCGTCGATGTCGTCTGCCAGGTAGCGGGGCGGGCGCTGCGTGACCCACGTGAGCTCGGCCGTACCCGTACCGGCGAGGTCGGCGGCGATCTGGGCACCCGAGTTGCCGCCGCCGACGACGACCACCCGCTGCCCGGTGAAGTCGGACGGGCTGCGGTACTGAACGGTGTGCAGCTGGCGTCCCTGATACTCGCGCCGCCCGGGTACCGCGGGCAGGAAGGGGCGGGTCCAGGTGCCGGTGGCGCTGATGACCGCACGCGCGATCCAGGATCCGGAGTCCGTCTCGACCCGCAGGACGGGGCCGTCACGGTGCACGCTGTCGACCCACGTGCCCCGCTGGACAGGGAGGGCGTACCGCTTCTCGTAATCCGCGAGGTAGTCGACCACGTGCCCGGCGTCCGGGTAGAGCTCGCCCAGCTGAGACGGCATGAGCCGCCCGGGCAGGGAAGAGTACTGGGCCGGGGAGAACAGGCGCAGGGATTTCCAGTTGTGCTGCCAGGCTCCCCCGGGCGCCGCTTGGGCGTCGAGGATGACGTGCTCGATGCCCAGGCGGCGCAGGTGGTAGCCGGCGGCGAGCCCGGACTGGCCGCCGCCGATCACCACCACGTCCGTGCGCTGCGTCATGCCGCAGGCGTTCCGTTGTCCGTCTTGCCGCGCATGAAGATGACGGCCACGAGCGCCAAGCCCACCACGGCGCCCGCGAGCTGCATGCCGATGAAGCCGGGCACCGAGGCCGGGGCGATGCCCGCGAAGGTGTCGGTGAAGGCGCGGCCGATGGTGACGGCCGGGTTGGCGAAGGAGGTGGAGGAGGTGAACCAGTAGGCGGCGCCGATGTAGGAGGCGACGGCGACGGGTGCGAAGCGGAGGCGGTCGGTGCGGGCCAGGCCGAAGATCAGCAGGATCAGACCGGTGGTCGCCACGACCTCGCCCAGCAGCAGGTTCCCAGCGGAGCGGTCGTGAGTGGACCACTTGACCAGCGGCTCGCCGAACATCGCGTCCGCCAGGACAGCGCCCGCGATCGCGCCGGCGATCTGCGAGGGCACGTAGACAGCGAGCTCGCGGGCGGTGACGCCGGCGCCGCCGCGGCGGGCAGTCCACCATTCGGCCAGGGTGACCACCGGGTTGAAGTGGGCGCCGGAGACCGGGCCGAGGAGCGCGATGAGGACGCCGAGCCCGAAGACGGTGGCGGTGGAGTTGGCCAGGAGCTGGAGGGCCACGTCCTGGGTGAGTTTCGTGGCCTGGATGCCCGAACCGACGACGACCGCGACGAGCGCTGCGGTGCCGACCAGCTCGGCGGCGGCGCGGGCGATCAGCAGGGTGCGGGGTGGGGTGGCGCCGGGTGCGGGCTGGGGCTCGTCGGCAGGTATCGGGGTGCCGACGGGCTGCGTGGCGGTCAAGGCGGGTTCTCCTCGGGCAGGTGAGGCAAAGCGCGGAAGGCTACGGGCAGGACCGCTTGAGGTTCGCTTCTGCGGTGGCTCGCGCGGTCTGTGCGAGGTCGGCGAACTGACCGGCGAGGGCTTCGATGACTTCCGGGCGCAGGCGGTAGTAGATGTACCGGCCGCATGGCTCCGTATCCACGACCCCCGCCTCCCGCAGCACCTTCATGTGGTTGGAGAGGTTCGTCTGCTTCGCGCCCGTCTCCTCCACGAGGTGGGTGGTGCAGAGGGTCTCGCGGGCGAGGAGGGTCACGATCCGGAGCCTGAGCGGGTCGGCCAGAACCCGGATCAGATCAGTGTCGACTGACGTCATCATGGACTGATACTGTCACATCAGTTGGGGCTGACACCAGCCCGAGCTGATCTTATTGGCTCCTTTGAACGGGATCGCCATGCCCTCGCCTTCCTCGCCTCTCCTGCCAGATGAACGGCTGGCCGCCGGGGCCGCCCGTCTCGCCACCCGATACGCCGGCCACTTCGCGCCGGCAACCGTGCTGGGCTTGCTCGCCGACTCCTACACGCTTCTTGCCGAACAGGCACGGATCCGTACGCACCTTGTCGTGCTGGCGGAACGGCTGACCGCCGACCGTCTCGACGCTCTCGCCCACACCCAGGGGCTGACGAGCGGGCCGACCCGGGTGCTGTTCGTGTGCAGCCACAACGCAGGCCGCTCCCAGATGGCCGCCGCCCTCCTGGCCCACCGGGCAGGCGAGCGCGTCACCGTCTCCTCCGCAGGCACCCACCCCGCAGGCGAGGTGGCGCCGCACATCGCCCAAGCCCTCACCGAAACTGGCGTGGACCTGGCCGACGCCTACCCCAGGCCGCTGACCGAAGAGGTCGTCCAGGCCGCCGACATCGTGATCACGATGGGCTGCGGCGACGCCTGCCCCGCCATGCCCGGCCGCCGCTACCTCGACTGGCCCGTCGCCGACCCCGACGGGGCGCCGATCGCCGTCGTCCGTGACATCCGCGACGCCATCGACGCCCGCATCACCGAGCTGCTCACCCAGCTCACCCCCTGAAGCCCCACAGATCCCCGTCGCAGTCGCCTCACCCCAAGGAAGAACAGATGTCCTCCGCTCCTGCCGCCTCCGTCCTGTTCGTCTGCATCCACAACGCGGGCCGCTCCCAGATGGCGGCCGGGTTCCTGCGCCACCTCGCGGGCGACCGCGTCGAGGTCCGCTCCGCCGGCTCCGTGCCCGGCGAGCAGATCAACCCCTCCGCCGTGGCCGCCATGGCCGAGCTGGGCATCGACATCTCCGACCAGAAGCCGAAGGTCCTCACCCCCGAGGCCGCCCAGGCGTCCGACTACATCATCACCATGGGCTGCGGCGACGCCTGCCCGTACTTCCCCGGCAAGACCTACCTCGACTGGCAGCTCGAGGACCCGGCCGGCCAAGGCGTCGAGGCCGTCCGTCCCATCCGTGACGAGATCAAGGGCCTCATCGAGGGCCTCATCGCCGAGATCGACGCCAAGCCGAAGGCCTGAGGCGCACGGACGTGACCGAGACGAACCCGACCGATGACGTACGCGACGTCATCGTCATAGGCTCCGGCCCCGCCGGATACACCGCCGCCCTCTACACCGCCCGCGCACAGCTGAAGCCGCTGCTGTTCGGCAGCTCCATCTTCGTCGGCGGCTCCCTCACCACCACCACCGAGGTTGAACCGTTCTGACTTCTCTGCCGCTCCGTTGTGAGCTATCAGAGAGGATGGGTCTCGTGCCCAAGAAGATCGACGCAGCCCTTCGTAGCCAGGCCGTGAGGCTGGTGACAGAGCATCGTGCGGAGCACTCCTCCGAGCGCGCACTGCACATCCAGGTCGCTGATTCCCTTGGCGTCTCCCGGGAGTCGGTGCGGCGCTGGGTGATGCAGTACGAGATCGACGCCGGCCAGGTCGCGGGCGTGAACACGGACGAGCGGGAGTAACTGCGCAGACTGCGGGCGGAGAACAAGCGCCTGCGAGAGGTCAACGAGGTACTGAAGTCCGCGACGATTTTCTTCGCGGGGGAGCTCGACCCCCGAAACCGCTGATCGTGGCGTTCGCCGATCAGATGCGGGCCACCGGGTATGCCGTCGAGTCGATCCTCACCGCCCTGAAACATGCAGGGCTGAAGATCGCGGCACGAACCCTGAGGGCCTGGTGTGCCCCAGCCGGCCCGTCCAATGTGGCCGCGGCCCGAACCGTGACCGACGCCCTGGTCGAAGATGCTGTCCGCCGGCTGGCCTTCACTACCAACACGGCCGGTGAGCGTGCGCTGGCTCCCGAAGGGCTTTATGGCCGGCGCAAAATGCTGGCTCTCATCCGCCGCACTCTCCTGCCCGAGGCCG
Organism: Streptomyces sp. AB3(2024); assembly: GCF_041862025.1. Classification (NCBI taxonomy): domain Bacteria; kingdom Bacillati; phylum Actinomycetota; class Actinomycetes; order Kitasatosporales; family Streptomycetaceae; genus Streptomyces; species Streptomyces sp. AB3(2024). Next base: position 574 of record NZ_JBGWAB010000038.1, on the reverse strand, counting down.
GGTTCGGCGCCGTCGACCGCGCCATGCGCTCACTCGACCTCAACGGCGCGGTCCGCGGGCGAAGACCGAGAACCACGATCCCCAACCCCGCCGACGCGCGGGCCCCGGACCTGCTGGACCGCGACTTCACGGCCCCGGCACCGAACCGGAAATGGATCACCGACTTCACCTACGTCCGCACGTATCAGTCGTTCACCTACGTCGCGTTCATCGTCGACTGCTTCTCCCAGAAGATCGTGAGCTGGCACGCCTCGGTCAAGCGGGACGTGGAGCTGGTCGACGTGCCTTTGCGGATGGCCTTGTGGCGTCGCACCCACGAGGGCAACCCCGTGGGACGCGGCCAGCTCATTCACCACTCGGATGCCGGGTCGCAAGGCGGATTCAACTGATCGTCGCAACACCTCGTGATCAGCGAGGTGTGGGATGGTGCGTCGTCAGCAGGCAGCCGATCGGGCGACTCGAACGAAGTTGAGGTCTCCGGGGCATCCGAAATTTCAGCGTCATATCGAAGCGGCGTTCTGGGACGAAATCGCCAGGGGACTGCTCCCGGAGGAAGCGGCCGGGGTTGTCGGCG